>JAJFIN010000312.1 GCA_021774955.1 Alphaproteobacteria bacterium
CAATTACACATCCAGCAAAACAACTCGCTCATGCTCTAGAATTGGAAAACGGTCTTGATGGGGTTATTCAATGGATACTCCAACTGCGGCGAGAGATTGGTATTCCCAACACACTTCAGGAAATTGGTTTGGATGCGATTCAAATGAACCTCGTAGGTGAGATGGCCGCAGTAGATCCCTCTGCGGGCGGAAACCCAATTAAACTTACTTCATCTGAATATGGTCGATTGTTCGAAAATGCTATAATCGGTGAGCTAAATGGAATTGGCAGATAATGACGCAATCAACGAAAAACATTGAAGAGCGGCTCAAAGAAACCAAAGCCGAGTACATCAAAGTCGGTGTCTTTGATGTCGATGGTATCCTTCGCGGCAAATACATGCACAAAGACAAATTTCTGTCGTCCTTGAAGTCTGGATTTGGGTTTTGCGACGTCGTGCTGGGTTGGGATAGCGAAGATCAATTGTATGATAGTGCGACTTTTACCGGTTGGCATACGGCTTATCCTGATGTTCAGGTTGACCTTCTCCCTGAGACTTGTCGAAAAATTCCCTTTGAAAAAAATATGCTATTTGTGCTTGGTGAATTTTCTGGCGATGGTGAGAAGGTCTGCCCTAGAGGCCTGTTGAGGCGTGTGCTGGCGCGAGCAGAGAAACAAGGATATTCCGTTACCGCCGGTTTTGAATTTGAGTTTTTTCTGTTTGAAGAAACACCTCATTCGGTACGAGAAAAATCATATAGCGAGCTTCAATCGATCACTCCGGGTTTCTTTGGATACTCAACACTTAGGAACTCCGTACACGCAGAATTTTATCAAGCACTGCTCCAAATGTGCCAAGACATGGATTTCCCAATCGAAGGCCTCCACACGGAGACCGGGCCCGGTGTCTTGGAAGCGGCATTACAAAAGGCAGATGGTTTGGAAGCCGCTGACCGAGCGGCTCTATTTAAAACATTCACTAAAGTTTTGGCTCAACGACAAGGGTGGATGGCAACCTTCATGGCAAAGTGGTCAAACGATTGGCCGGGCCAATCAGGCCATATTCACATATCGCTTGCTGACAAAGATGATGGGAAAAACATTTTCTTCAACCCCGATGACAACAATAATATGTCTGACAATCAACGATGGTTTGTGGGAGGACAGCAGGCGTTGATGCCTGAGTTCTTGTCGATGATTGCGTGCACAGTGAATTCGTACCGCCGGTTGGTTCCAGGCGCATGGGCGCCGACCCACGCAACATGGGGCATAGAAAACAGAACGACAGCGCTGCGGGTCATTCCTGGAGGTGACAAAGCCCAACGAGTTGAATACCGAATCGCGGCTGCAGACATCAATCCCTATATAGCGCTTGCCGCTGCGTTGGGTTCGGGTCTCTGGGGTATCGAAAACAAAATTGAACCTTCAGACCCGATTGAAGGCAATGCCTATGACAAGACATTTCCAGAAGAATTTGAGCTTCCACAGAGCTTGACCGATGCGGCGCAGAGATTGCTCGCGTCCGCTCCCGCACGGGAGTTATTTGGAGCTGAGTTTGTTGAGCACTATGCTCAGTCGCGAGATTGGGAAGAGCGAGAATTCCGAAAGGCAGTGACAGATTGGGAGCTCAAACGCTACTTTGAAATCATTTAAAGAAGAAACTAAACAAAAAGACAAATGGGTGGGAGGACAACATGCGATTTGGAGTGTTTTACGAACTGCAATTACCAAAACCATGGAACGAAGGCGATGAACACAGATTGTTCCAAGACGCGCTTAGTCAAATTGAACTGGCGGACAAAATCGGTATTGATTATGCGTGGGCTGTTGAACATCATTTTTTAGAAGAATACTCACATTGCTCATCACCGGAAACGTTCCTAGCCGCTGCAGCAGCACGGACCAAGAATATTCGGGTAGGGCACGGTATTCGTCAAGTCATACCAAACTACAATCACCCAGCAAGAACCGCTGAAACTATTTCAGCGCTCGATCTTATTTCCAACGGGCGTGCGCAGTTTGGAATTGGTGAAGGGGCGACGCGATTAGAGCTTCACGGATTTGGCATTCCGACCAAACAGAAACGGGCTTTGTCTCTTGAAGCAGCGGGTCAGATCGCAGACATGATGGTGATGACACCTTACCCTGGCTATGAAGGCGAAGGTTTTTCAATGCCGTGCCGCAATGTCCTTCCAAAGCCATTGCAAAAACCTCATCCGCCGATGTGGATGGCTTGCACAAACCGAGACACGATTAGAGTGGCAGCTAGTCTCGGTCTTGGTGCGTTGGCATTTTCATTTGTCGATCCCGACGAGGCCCGTACGTGGAGTAAAGTTTATTATGACACGATCAAAAGCGGCCAATGCGTTCCGCTCGGTCACTCTGTTAATGCCAATATCGCCATGGTATCGGCCTTCTCGCTGCATGAGGATCGCGTAGAGGCCGTTCGACGTGGCCAGGAAAATTTTGAGTTTTTTGGATTTGCATTAGGCAACCTCGTCACAAAAGATCAGATCCCGGGCCGGACGACCATGTGGCAAGATTTCCAAGCCAGCCGGGGTAACAGATCAGGTCCCCAGCTATACGCTATGCAAAGCGAGGGTGGAGATGAGGGTGTGCGGGCACCCGGCATCGGAACACCGGGTGATTTCCGAGTCCACATCAGGAATTTCGAAGAGGCTGGTGTTGATCAGATCATCCTAATGCAACAAGCGGGGCGCAATCCTCACGCAGAGATTTGTCAATCACTTGAGCTTTTTGGAAATGAAGTATTGCCTGAATTTAAGGCAAAAGTCGAAGCCCGTGAACGTGACAAGGCTGAAGAATTGGCTCCTTACATTGCAGCCGCACTGGCACGAAAACAGAAAACACCAGAACTCGCTGATGAGGACATTCCCGTGGTGCCCGCTTCAGTGGCCAAACCGCAGGTCAACGAAGCTTGAGCGGAAATGGGTTCATTTATCTGAGCCGTAGGTGAATTGTGGCGCGCGTTTTTCGATAAAGGCACTCACCGCTTCTTTGTGCTGGCTCGTTCTTGCTGAGCGAACAATGAGTTCAGCCTCATGATCAAGTGCGGCATCAAAGTTCTTGTCGATCCCAAACTCAATATTGTCTTTGATATAACCGAGGATTTCGCTTGGACCATTAGCGAGTTTTTTGGCGACGATCAAACTTTCGTCCATCAATTTCTCTCTCGGAATCACACGATTGACTAGGCCAAGCTCGAGGCACCTTGGCATCTCAATGCGCTCCCCGAGATACATCAATTCCTTGGCTCGCCCCGGTCCAACCAAGCGAGATAGCAGCCAGTTTATTCCGTAGTCACCACTAAGACCAATCCGTGCATATCCGGTGGTGATGAAAGTATCGTCGCTCGCAAATCGAAGATCGCAGGCAAG
>JAJFIN010000313.1 GCA_021774955.1 Alphaproteobacteria bacterium
TGAGGAACGAGCGCAAGCGAGTGTCTCGAAGGGCGGGCGGTACGCGGCCAACTCAAGTAAAAGTTTTCTGGGTCAGGGCCGAGAAGGATACAAGACATGGGCATGGACACGCAGGCCGCGCAGCTGGCGCTGGTGACCGGGGCGATTGGGTTTATTTTGGGGTTGCTTCTCTGGAGCCTCATTCGCCGTTTGTTTCAGCTGGAACAAGAACATCCGATCTTTCAAGCATTAACAGTCACCATCGCCATTGGCATCTCGCTGGTATTTCTATCCAATATAGTTGAGCGCCATGTCGGACCTTATTTCGGCATCACTTCTCTCGACGAATATTATGTCCGTTTAGAGGCCGATCCGGTTATGCAACGGATCGCAGAAGATTTCCCTAGCAAGGTCAGTGACTTTCGTTTGAGACTATTGAAAGCTCAGCGCGAAGGTGGTTATCAAGCGACCGAGCGTGAATATCTAAAGATCAATCAAGAGATTGATGCCGTCTACGGACCTTATTACATCGCCCGTGCCCGCAATGCAGATCTGTTTGTGTTTTTTGACGCCTACGTTAAAACACTCGCCGCATTATCAAAAGACACTCCCGAACTTTGTTATCCTTGGTTGTTCGGCATTGGGGACGATGACCTCGCCACTGCGGCTCTCCTCAACGATACCGTGTTCGATGATTATAAATGGCAGAAGGGTATTCTGGTCGTGAACGCCTATGACCGGGTGCCAATCTATGACCGCATTACCGGCAAAGCTAATGTTGAAAGGATCATGGTGTCGATTGCCATCCGCCACGGCGATACAGGCATTGCTCTGTTGGGCGGCGAACGTCCCCCGCTCAATAAAGACGAAGAACGACAGGTCTGCGATCTTTATTATCTGCTTTATGCCAGCATACTGACATTGGAACGCGATGAAGCCGAAGCGGCTTTGCGCTCTCTGTTTGAGCCGGTTGCGGATGTATCTTGATTATTTATCTGCCCGGCGCTCCACATCGCGCATAACCCGTAATAGATTTCCACCCCAGATCTTTTTAATATCCCGACGGCTATAACCGCGCGCCAATAGTTCTTGAGTGACGCTGGGTGTTTGCGACGCATCCATCCAACCATCAATGCCACCACCGCCCCCAAAATCAGACGCGATACCGACATGGTCAATTCCGATGAGCTGCACCGCGTAGTCGATATGGTCCGCGAGAACCGAAACGCTGGCCCGCGGCCATATTTTGTGAATTTCCTCGAGCGCTGTCTGGTAGACCGCCTTGTCCTCTTTTGACAGTGTCGGCCAGGTCGCAGCCGAAACATTGTGCTTCTCGCGCAGATTCGTAACTGCCTCAACCTTTTCTGCCGGTGGTTCTTTGAGGTAGGTATCAAAGGCCACGATCTGCACGACACCACCGGTATCTTTAATGGCGACCAATTCCTCATCCGACAGGTTGCGGTAAAAATCATAGATGCCTTTGACGCCCGAATGAGACGCAATCACCGGCGCGGTCGAGAGTCTACAAACATCAAGCGTTGCCGCCTGGGAAGAATGGGAAACATCGGCCATGATGCCCAGCCGATTAAGCGATGCGAGATAATCTTTACCCAGTGCACTTAACCCCTCATGTTCGGTTTCCTTGTCACCCAAGCGCTCAAGACCACGCGATGAATCGGCCATATCGTTGTGACCGAAATGAGCAAAGCCAGCATAACGCAAACCACGCTCATAATAATCATCGACGCGTGATAAATCAGTGCCGACGCTGAAGGCATTTTCAAGCCCGATCAATGCGACCAGCTTTCCGTTTCTCCGAATGCGTTTTATGTCACGCACTGAAGTGGCAAGTTCGATCTGATCTGGATACATCGTTTCAGCCATGCGGTGGATGGCCTCGAATTTGGTGACGGCTTCCTCATAGGCTTTTTTGTAGCCTTGAGGATTGCGCTCGGCTTGCCCGACATAGACGATAAAAAAAGCGGCATTGAGATTGCCTTCTGTCATCTTAATGAGATCAACTTGAGCCTCGCCGCGTTTACCAGGGTCGACAGCCGCCGTGGCAAAATCGAGCGGAATATCGACATGAGTATCAACCGTCAGAAGCGTGTCATGAAAAGCTGCCGGATCGACCGGACCGCGCGCCAGCCAAGAACTGTCTTTCAGGTCCGACAGCGAGCTGGGCATGGCGCAGCCCACCAGAAATAACGAGAGAAGCGCACTAACGGTGATGGGTCTTGCCATAGCAAATTACTTTTCAGGTGGAAGGGACAAACAGAAGGCCGATCTTAAGACCGAGCTATTCTGTAGACAAGCCAAAGGTGGGTTCAGAGTGCATGGCCCAACGCATGAACTGATCAAACAAAACCGGGTCCTGAAACCCTTTGGGAACAGTCAATGTGGTTCGACTGGAGACGTGCCGAAATTCCAAATGGGAGCGCGTGTCATCCATCACAGATTTCTTGATTTGCCCCCAGCTTATCTCGTTCAACGCGCCATCTGCATCTTCGTGGGCCAGTCCAAAAGAATCGATGAGCACCGCGTGCTCGCGCTTGCTGTTGTAGAAGAAACGGATTGGGTCCGTTTGCAATCTTTGACGGATGGCTGAAGTAACACCAGGCCAATCGCCCATTTGCCGACTGAGCACAAACACAAATTCAATGATCGCCACAGCCTCATCGTGGGCTTTCAATCGGTTATCAATGGACAGGCTCTGCCCGCGCGCCCGGCCTTGAACGACTGAACCATGAGACCGTTTCTTGATAACCCGAATATCAGCCCACGGAATGAAAGAGGATTTTTCATCTGAAATTTTTTCTTCAACACCGGAATCTGATAAGATGATCGGGTTAGGCCCACTTCCCCGCGTATAACGGCGACGACGCACCAGATAGCGCAGGACGGCAATCACGGCGAAAAACGATCCGATGGATAAAATCCCCGCGATTGCAATCAGCCAGAAAGCATCGCTTTGGTAGGTCTGCCAAAGAACGAAGGGCGGCGAAAAAATGAAGATGAGCGCCCCGAGCCAATCGATGCCACTCCACGCCATGCCCTTGAGGCCAGACTCAAGGATGGCTGGCCCTTGGTCCAGTAATTCGAACAATCCCTCGTTGCGATAATACCGTGACGTACGCGTACTCATCGGGTCGGCCCCCATGAACGCACGACTTTTAGTTGAACGGCGGGCAGAACGCCATTTATCCCCGAAACCACGTTACGCATAACATACTGATTTTATTGTGCTTTCGACTTAGCCCCCACTAGGTTACCCTGAAGTTTAGCGTTTTAGCGCAATTGGGCAAAGAAAATGCGCCGGAGCGGTATAAGAACACAGGGGGTCGTTGCACATTTGACGCAATCCCCGAGGTTTCCTATGACCGGGGTGTCCCAATAAGAAAGAAAAACAACATGTTGAAGGCACCAGAAAATGTCGAGCGCGCCAAGGGTCTGACCTATCCATTTGGCATGAAATGGCAGCCCGAATTCGGCCAAGTCACCGAGGTCGCTGACGGCGTTTATATGCTGCGCATGTGGCTGCCCTTTGGCCTCGATCACATCAATCTCTGGCTTCTGGAAGACGGCGATGGCTGGACCATTGTCGATACCTGTGTCGACATGCCGGATTCCCGCAAAATTTGGGAGCAAGTATTTGAAGGCCCCATGGCCGGCAAGCCGATCAAACGCGTGATCGTTACCCATATGCATCCAGATCATGTCGGTCTGGCCGGTTGGCTAACGCGGCGCTTCGGTTGTGCCTTGTGGATGTCTCGAACTGAGTTTCTCATGTGCCGGACTTTGGTCAGCGACACTGGTAAAGACGTACCAGAGGACGCCATCACCTTTTATCGCGCCGCCGGAAACGACGAGGACGCTCTCGAGCGCTATCGCGAACGCTTTGGTGGTTTCGGCAAAGCGGTGTCAAAGATGCCAGACAGTTTTCGACGCATTGTCGACCGCGAGGTGTTTGAGGTCAATGGACGTTATTGGCAAGTTATTACCGGCTCCGGTCATTCGCCGGAACATTCTTGTCTTTATTGCCCCGGTCTTAAACTCATCATCTCCGGCGACCAAGTGATCTCGCGTATCTCGTCCAATGTCAGCGTGTTCCCGACCGAGCCAGAAGGCAATCCGCTTGACGATTGGTTGCGTTCGTGTGCGCGTCTGCGTGAAATACTGCCCGATAATTTGTTGGTCCTGCCTTCACACCAGCAGCCCTTCTATGGTTTGCACACACGTCTAACCCATCTGATTGAAGGACATGAACGGGCACTCAGCCAACTCTTTGACCATCTTGATGAACCCAGACGGGCGATAGATTGTTTTGGTCCTCTGTTCAAGCGGACGATTAGTGGCGACAATTTTCAACTGGCGATCGGTGAGACTTTAGCTCATCTTAATTGCTTGATCGGTAGGCGGATGGTGATGAAAGAACGCAACGAAAAAGGCGTCGATTTTTACAGCCAAAGACCCAATGCCGGAGACTTTGAAACGGAAACCGGATTGGTGTGAGTGATCTGATCTTATGACCACAGCACTCTTTACCCACAAAGATTGTCTCGACCATGTGACCCCGCCGGGTCACCCGGAATGTGTGGCCCGTCTTGAGGCCGTCATGGGCGCGCTCGACGATCCTTCTTTTACAAATCTTGATCGGCGCGATGCACCCCTGGCGGAGTTCGCCCAGATAGAGCTCTGTCACCCGCGTGTCATGATCGCAAACATCAAGGCACTCGCTGAAGCGGCTGGAAAAATCCCAGCACCGATTGATGCCGATACCAGTATTGTCGAGGGGTCCTGGAATGCCGCCTTGCGCGCCGCCGGAGCGGTGGTCGCCGCCGTTGACGCGGTCATTGAAGGTGCCGTGGATAATGCCTTCTGTGCTGTGCGCCCGCCGGGTCATCACGCCGAACCCGACCAGGCTATGGGATTTTGTCTGTTCAATAATATTACCATTGGTGCGCGCCATGCTCAGGCGCAGCACGGCCTAAATAAAATCGCCATCATCGATTTCGATGTCCATCACGGCAACGGCACCGAGGCAATCTGCGCCCATGACGGCACTTTGTTTTATGGCTCCACCCACCAGGTGCCACATTATCCCGGCACCGGCGATCCGTCTTTTACCGGCGTTGGCAATGTCGTCAATCGGGCTCTGGCACCAGGTGCCGGAGGTATCGAATTTCGCCAAGCAATGGAGCGCGACATTCTTCCAGCCCTGCAATCATTTGACCCAGACATGATCATGATTTCAGCCGGATTTGATGCTCACCGGGCCGATCCTTTGTCGCACATCAACCTTACCGAAGAAGATTATGTGTGGATAACCAGCAAGTTAGGCGAAATTGCTCAGAAACAATGTCGCGGGCGCATTGTCTCGAGCTTAGAAGGCGGGTATGACCTGGGCGCACTGGGAACGAGCACAGCGGCGCATGTTCACGAGTTGATGAGTATGGCAACTTAGCCGGATGAGAATGTAAACGAAGGCGACGAGTTCGAATTTATGAAGCCTGTTGGCCGTATCCATCTTGCCCGCCACGGCAAACCCGATCTCTCCCGACGCGTGAAGCTTAACCGCGCTGGCTACACCGAATGGTGGGCAGAATATAATCGTGTGTCTTTGGTTGAAGGTCAGACCCCACCTGCGAAAACGCAAACCATGGCCGATGGCTGCGCCGTTTTTTTTGCCAGTAGCGCGCCACGCGCAAGCGAAACTGCTGAGATTTTGGCCTCTGGTCAGGAAATATTGATCGATCCCGTTCTTGTTGAGGCACCGCTTCCGGCACCTTGGGTCCCTTTTAAATGGCGCCCGCCCATTTGGGGGACTGTTTCAAGAATTATTTGGCTTATGGGTTATTCTGCCGGTGATGAAAGTAAAGCTGATGCCCGTGTTCGCGCAAACCAGGCCGCCGACATATTGATCGATGCCGCAGTGACTAAAGGTGCCGACATCCTTCTGTGTGGTCATGGCTGGTTCAACCGGATGATCGCCAGCCAGTTACGCCAGCGGGGTTGGTTTCGCAGCCAAAACGGCAGCGATCGTTACTGGGCGTTTCGAACTTACGACCCCCCAATCTAGATCTCACGCATTGCTTGCATCCGCAGAGACCAGTGCGCAACAGATCGGTTGAGGGTGCGTGCCGTCCATCCTAGACTGTGCGATAACCTAATACGCTTGTAGATTCGGAAATGACCACAATGCCTGATGCAAAAACACCACCCATCCCCAAGGAAATCCAGAAGCTCAGCTTTGAAGAGGCCTTGAAGGAATTGGAATCCATTGTTGCCAAGCTTGAAGGTGGCGATGTCGCGCTTGAGGAATCTATTGATATTTACTCACGCGGCACCCAGCTCAAAGCTCATTGCGAAGCCAAGCTAAAAGCGGCTCAAGCCAAGGTGGAAAAACTCATTGTTGGGTCTGATGGAAAAGTAAAAGCCGAAGCTGCTGACTTAGAATAAACTTAGTACACTGATTTAATTATCGTTAACAGCGTAAAGTTGAAAGTTGAGTTGGAATACGGCCCCTTATAGGATTTGGTAACGATGGTCGATCTCAATAGTGCCATGCTTGACGCCGCTGAACAAACCGACCGTACGTTGGAGCGATTGTTGCCGCGTGTGGACGGTCCGGAAGCGCGTCTTTTGGAGGCCATGCGTTACGCAACCTTTGCCGGCGGCAAGCGTTTGCGTCCGCTTCTGGCTCTTGAAAGCGGGCGGCTTTTTGACATGGATGATCATGTCATGTTGCGGATCTGCGCCGCGATTGAATGTGTTCACACTTATTCACTCATCCACGATGATCTTCCGAGTATGGACGACGATGACGAGCGTCGTGGTAAATCCTCCACTCATATTCACTTCGATGAAGCAACGGCAATCTTAGCAGGCGATGCTCTGCAATCTTTGGCTTTTGAAATCCTATCGCACGAAGACACTCATACCGACCCTCATGTCCGTTGTGCGCTGATATCTCATTTGGCCCAGGCCATCGGTCCGCGGGGCATGGTTGGAGGCCAGATGATCGATCTGTCGTCGGGAACCTCTGTGCTCGATATTGGCACCATCACCCGGCTTCAACGGATGAAGACCGGCGCTCTTATTGCCTTTTCGTGCGAAGCCGGGGCTTTGGCGGCGCGCGCGCGCCGGCCAGCCTTTCAAGCCCTCAATGCCTATGCCCATGATCTCGGTCTAGCCTTCCAAATCGCCGATGATTTGCTCGATGTTGAGGGTGATCCAGGCAAGATGGGCAAAGCCGCTCGTAAGGATGGCGCCAAGGGCAAGGCAACTTTTGTGGCCGTATTGGGGGTTGATCGGGCCCGCGACCAAGCGAAGCGCCTGGCTGACCAAGCCATCGCTCACCTTGATTTCTTTGATAAAAAGGCCGATTGTCTGAGAGCTGTGGCAGAATTTATGGTTTCGCGAGAGAACTAGCAGCACAGATGTGTACAGAGGCGTGATGAGTTTTGGGGGATGAAGTGACCGAGCAGAGCAAAGGAGGGCGGCCGATTACACCGCTCCTTGATAAAGTAACCGTGCCTGCGGACATGCGGGACTTAGACAAAGAACAGCTTCGTCAACTATCCGATGAAGTGCGCTTGGAAGTGATCGACGCCGTATCGACAACCGGGGGGCACCTGGGCGCCGGTCTTGGGGTTGTCGAGCTCACTGTTGCGATCCACCATGTTTTTAACACGCCCGAAGACAGGCTGATCTTCGATGTCGGCCATCAATGTTATCCGCATAAAGTTTTAACCGGTCGTCGTGACCGCATTCGCACTTTGCGTCAGCCAGGGGGCCTTTCCGGTTTCACCAAGCGTGCCGAAAGCGAATTTGATCCCTTTGGCGCCGCTCATTCGTCGACCTCGATTTCAGCCGGGCTCGGCATGGCAGTGGCGCGCGATCTGTCGGGTAAGGACAATAATGTTGTTTGCGTGATTGGCGACGGCGCCATGTCCGCCGGCATGGCCTATGAGGCCATGAACAATGCCGGCGCTATGAATTCACGCCTAATTGTGATCCTCAATGACAACGACATGTCGATCGCCCGACCAGTCGGCGCCATGAGCGCTTATCTCGCCCGTCTGTGGTCCGGTGAGCCTTATCAAAACTTTCGCCATTTTGCTAAACAACTCGCACTCAAGCTGCCGAAGAAGATCGAAAATTTTGGTCGGCGTGCGGAGGAATATACTAAAGGCATGACCCAAGGCGGCGGTACGTTGTTTGAAGAAATGGGCTTTTATTATGTCGGCCCCATCGACGGCCACAACCTCGACCATCTCTTGCCAGTCTTGAAGAATGCTCGCGATGCTGATCCCGATATCGGTCCAATCCTGGTTCATTGCATCACCCAAAAAGGCAAAGGCTATCTGCCGGCTGAGACCTCGGCCGACAAATATCATGGCGTCTCAAAGTTCGATGTCGTCACCGGCGATCTGGTAAAGGCGAAATCAAACGCGCCAAGCTACACCAAAGTCTTCGCCCAAAGCCTGGTCAAAGAGGCGGCAAAAGACGACAAAATCGTGGCCATCACAGCCGCCATGCCGTCTGGCACGGGGTTGGATCTGTTTGAAGATGTTTACCCAGAGCGCACTTTTGACGTTGGCATTGCCGAGCAGCACGGCGTGACATTTGCCGCCGGTCTTGCGACTGAAGGCTACAAACCATTCACCGCCATCTATTCGACATTCCTGCAACGCGGCTACGACCAAGTTGTCCATGATGTGGCGATACAAAATTTACCGGTGCGTTTTGCCATTGATCGGGCGGGTCTCGTCGGCGCCGATGGGCCGACCCATGCCGGTAGTTTCGATATTACGTATCTCGCCACTTTGCCGAACTTTGTGGTGATGGCACCGGCCGACGAAGCAGAGCTGGTCCACATGGTGGCGACCGCTGCTTCAATCGATGATCGTCCCAGCGCCTTCCGTTTCCCGCGCGGCGAGGGAACCGGTGTCGATATGCCCGAGCAAGGTGTTGCTTTGGAAATCGGCAAAGGTCGCATCCTCCGTGAGGGGACGAGCGTGGCGATTTTGAGCCTCGGCACACGGCTGGCAGAAGCTGAGAAGGCCGCTGAAGATCTAGCTGCCAAAGGCCTGTCGGTCACCGTCGCCGATGCCCGGTTCGCCAAACCTCTGGACCACGATCTCATCCGCAGGCTTGCGAGCGATCATGAAGTATTGATTACGGTTGAAGAGGGTTCAGTCGGCGGCTTCGGCTCCCACGTGCTGCAATTCTTGGCCGAAGAAGGCTTGCTCGATGCCGGTCTGAAGATCCGTCCACTCTGCCTGCCTGATATCTTCATCGATCAGGACAAGCCGGAAAAAATGTATGACACGGCCGGATTGAACGCGCCGCAGATCGTCGATACCGCGCTTGAAGCCTTGGGCATGGACAAAGCCGAACCGGAAGTCGTTACACCAAAACTGGCCTAAGAATAACAATAAAAGGAGAACGTTATGGAAGGACGCGTCGCACTCGTAACGGGTGGCAGCCGCGGCATTGGCCGCGCTATTGCTTTGAGCCTTGCTGAAGCGGGGGCTGACATTGCGGTCAATTACCGTCGTGATGAAGCCGCCGCCCAAGCCACGGTCGAGGAAATCGAAAAGCTTGGCCGCACCGCGCGGGCTTACCAGGGTTCTGTGGCCGATCTTGAAGATTGCCAACGCCTGGTCGCTGACGTGCTCAAAGATTTCGGAAAGATCAGCATATTGATTAACAACGCCGGCATTGCCAGTCGTGGTAACACCATCGCCGACACTGACCCGGCGGAGTTCGAACGTGTCATCCGTACCCACACCTTCGGCCCGTTTTACATGAGCCATCTGGTCGCCCCGCACATGCGCGATGAGCCGCGCGGCGACATCATTGTGATTTCAAGTGTCGCGACGCGCTACATGTCCGCCAACGGCGCGCCCTACAGCATGGGCAAAGCAGGGTCCGAAGCCATGGCCTTCACCCTCGCCAAAGAAGAACGCAAATATGGCACGCGGGTAAATGTCGTTGCCCCCGGCCTCACCGTCACCGATATGGGCGACCGCCTTTCGAAAGCCGCCATGGGCGTGAAAGAAGACATCCACGAACTCGACGCCGCCGCTCCCTTCGGTCATGTCTGCACACCGGAAGAAGTCGCCAGCGTCGTGCGCTTCCTGGTCTCCGATGACAATTCCTACGCCACCGGCCAAAAGATCGAACTCGACGGCGGTGGGCGTTAAGGAGAAGCTCTTCGCGCCGCAAGATTTTCATCGCGACTGTTGCAAATCAGCATGTTATTGACGGGCTGCATTGACCACAAATAGACAGACCCATGGATTAGGAAGAGCCATGAAAGGTTTCGGTCCCTCGACCTTCGGCGAACTCTATGCTGAGGATTACGATAAATGGAATGACCCGGGGACGACGGATGAAGCTGTCGATTTGCTGTGGGAGATCGCCGCCAATCGGAAGACGTTAGAATTGGCAATTGGCACCGGGCGGATTGCGGTTCCCCTTGCGCAACGCGGTCTTGAGATCCATGGCATTGACGCTTCGCCGGAGATGGTCGCCGAACTTCGGAAGCGACCCGGAGGTGCGACTATTCCGGTGTCGATTGGCGACATGGCAGATGTTGATATCGATGGGTCGTTCGATTTTGTTTTTTTGATATTCAATACTTTGTTTAATTTGCGCTCTCAGAATGATCAGATCCGGTGCTTCCAGAATGCGTCTACGCGGCTGAACGAAAGTGGATTATTTTTGATTGAGGCCTATGTCCCCGATCTATCAGAGTTTGTAGATGGACAATTTGTCCGTACTCGACATGTCGGGATGAATTCTGCATTTGTTGAAACAGCCGTTCACGATGCTGCGGCGCAAACCGTCGAATATCAACGCATTCATATGACCGAGACAGGCACACGTTTCCGACCACTTCCCGTTCGTTACGCCTGGCCTGCAGAAATAGATCTGATGGCTAAATTGGCTGGCTTACAATTGAAAGACCGCTGGGGCAGTTGGACGCGTGCGCCCTTCACCGGGACAAGCAAGATGCATGTATCGCTGTATGAAAAATCGAAATAATCCAAAACTCAACGTTATCCTGAGGAGGATGTGAAACATCCGTCTCGAAGGATAGAAATTTTACGTCTGCCAAACCTCCTTCGAGACACTCGCTGGCGCTCGTTCCTCAGGATGACGCCTTAGCGAGAAGTGGAGCTGGGAGGTCTATACCATCAAGCGCGATGCCTCCCAAAATATCGACTAACGCGCTCGCAATAGTTTTTGTAATTCGCGCCGAAAATGCGCCTCAGATGCGGTTCCTCCACCCATCGAATATACAGATCAATAAACAGCGCAAAAATCATCGCAAGTACCAGCGCCCAAAGAGAACGCCCCATCAAGCTCGCGCCGACAAAGCTCATCCAATAGCCGAAATATTGGGGATTGCGGGAATATCGATAGATCCCGTTTTCAATCAGCTTGTCCTCGCTCAGACCATAGACCCGCTTGAAACTCGCATAGGCTTTCCGCCCCAGAACGATAATGGCGAGCCCAACCATGATGAGACCCAACCCGCCATACCAGACAGGCGCATGGAGCGAGGTGTTGAGAGGCAGGGAACCGCGATCGAGCCACGCAGCTGTGTAGGTAATAAGCGCATGGCCATGCATCGCGACGCCAGACCAGACCGCGACCGGCATCGAGACATGGCCGCTTCTGGCGAAATCGCGTTTAACCGCAAAACCAAGTAGGAGCGACGCAGAAAGATTGATTACCGCGAGTGTGAGCAAAATTTCCATGGAACCTCCAAAGCATTTGTAGAGGACGCTAATTGCTCTAGCGGCTAGAGGGTCAAGAGCCTTTTGCACGGCTATCTTGAAGGGCTAACTCTCTTTATACTTACCGTTCATTTCGTGAGTCGATTTTCAGGAGATCTCCATGGCCAAAAATGGCAAAATGGATCCGACCAATATTGTTCCGTTTCCGGTGCCGAAGGGCCTGCGCAATTATGTGCTGATTGCTCTGGCGGGCTTAGGTGTTTGGTTCGCCTGGTCAGCGATCTACACCGTCCCTACCGATTCAGTGGCCGTGATCCAACGCTTTGGTAAATATATCAATCAAACCTCGCCAGGCTTTCATTTCAAAATTCCATTGGGTGTCGATACGGCGGTAATCGTGCCGGTTGAGCGCCAATTGAAACAAGAATTTGGCTTCGCAACGCAAGGCGCGCGGGATCCCTATCAAGGAACGCGTGACGGGATATTGGAAACCCGCATGGTGACAGGCGATCTCAATGCGGCTTTGGTCGAATGGATTGTCCAATACCGCGTTTCCGACCCGGTGAATTTCCTCTTTCATGTCCGCGATCCGAAAACCACACTCCGCGATGTGTCGGAATCGGTGATGCGCGAGGTTGTCGGCGACCGAACGGTGGGTGAATTGATCACCACGGGGCGCCACGATATTGGCGCCGAGGCGCTGATCAAAATGCAGGAGCTTGCGGTCAAGTATGAAATGGGCATCAGTATCGATCAGGTCCAAATGAGGAACATCAACCCGCCCGGACCGGTGCAGGAAAGTTTCAATGAAGTGAGTCAAGCTCAGCAGGAAAAAGAGCGACTGATCAATGAGGCCGATCGGGAGTTCAACCGGGTTATTCCTCTAGCTGAGGGCGAAAAAGACCAGCGCATTAGGGAAGCTGACGGATATAGACTAAAACGCATCAATGAAGCCGAAGGCGATGTGGCCCGTTTTAATGCAGTTTTGGCGGAATATATCAAAGCGCGAGAAGTGACACGGCGTCGGCTCTATATCGAAACCATGCAAGATGTCCTCCCGAACATCGAGGAGGTAATCATCGTCGATGAAAAAGCCGATAGCATTTTGCCTCTCCTCAATCTCGGCCAACAAAAAGGGGCGCAGCAATGAAACAGTTAAAGTTCGTCATCCTTGCGATTTTGCTCGGAGCATCCGCAATTGTTGCGGTAAATTCACTTTATACCATCGATGAAGTCGAGCAGGTTATCATCACACAGTTTGGCAGACCAATTGGGGAGCCCATCACGACAGCCGGTCTCAAAGTCAAAAGTCCCTTCGTTCAAGACGTCAACCGGATCGACAAACGTATACTGGAATGGGATGGCCGATCGACCGACATGCCGACCAAAGACAAGCTCTATATCGAAGTCGATCTCTTCGCCCGTTGGCGCATTGTCGATCCCCTGCAATATTTCTTGCGTTTACGTGACGAGCGCTCAGCTCAATCGCGGCTCAACGATATTCTTGGTAGTGAAACCAGGAACGCCGTTGCCAAGCACGAGCTGATAGAAATTATTCGAACCACCAAAGACC
This sequence comes from Alphaproteobacteria bacterium, assembly GCA_021774955.1. Lineage (GTDB taxonomy): Bacteria > Pseudomonadota > Alphaproteobacteria > M2410 > M2410 > JAJFIN01. Next base: position 13,306 of record JAJFIN010000313.1, read on the forward strand.
GTGTTCCTGTGCGCGACGAAGTTTCAGCTGCGGGTGGAATCGAAGATTCCGGTGATCTTGTCCCCATTTCAAAAGGGCGGGTGCTGATAGAACAGGAAATTTATAACGCCTCCAAAGACAAGGTGACCGAATTCGGCGTTGAACTTCTCGATATCCGCTTCAAACGGATTAATTATAACGAGTCCGTTCGGGTCAAGATCTACGACCGGATGGTTTCAGAGCGCCGCCAGATCGCTGAACGGTTCCGTTCAGAAGGTAACGGCGAGGCCGCGCGCATTGGCGGCGAGCGAGTACGAGAACTCGACCGCATCCAATCGGAAGCCTATCGCGAGGTGGAAGAAATCCGCGGTGAGGCCGATGCCAAGGCCACAGAAATCTACGCCAAGGCCTACAACAAAAGCCCGCAGGCTGTGGAGTTCTACGAATTCACCCGCACCATGGAAGCCTACCGCTCGATCATCACCAAGGATTCAACCCTGATCCTGTCGACCGATAGCGACCTGTTCAAGTTTTTGGAAGGCATGGACCCGGATGAGGATTAAGGATTCAACGACGGTCTATTCAGTCGGTGTAAAGACGATATGAGCGATAAACCTGTCAATCGCACCGCTGTCGCCACACAAAGGCAGGATCAACCCATCGAAATCAACGTGAGAACGATCAAGTGAGTGCAGCGCGTCACGGAAAAAGTATGGCTGATTGCTGACAGCGATTTCATTAAACGCGCTAAGCCATTTGGCCTGCACCTCAGGCGTAAGCTTACCGAGAGTTTGGTTGGTGAGATTAACGCCGATGGTTTCGGCATGCCTAACCCCCTGAAAGTGGATGGTGTAGTCGTGACCGGGATCAGCATGAATCTCCATGATGTCGACGAGAGATTCGTCCAGTTCCAACAAATCAAAGGCGCTTGCCGGTGGTGGAGTGGATCGCGCGTTGTCACAAACATCATGCCAATATCGAAGCGTCGCCTTCAGATCAGCGTGTTCAGGTTTTTCTAGAACCTGATCGAAAGTCTGTTGTTTGATACCGGAGTCCGCCAAATTCATTTTACTGAGTACATTATCGCGCCGAAGCAGGATGCTATGAGAAACACGTCCACCATTCTATTGATGCACTTACGAACATAACAAAATATCATGTTGAGGCTTAACACCGGGTATAAGGTTTTGTGAGTTTTACAAAATGTTAACTTAATGACGTCGATCTATTTAGAGAGCCTAACTATGAAACGCGGTTTACAAATTTTGTTAGCCATCATGAGCCTGATCCCGCTGAGTTTCGGCATCATGAACATGGTCTCCGGTGCGGCGCAATTTATTCCGTTGGAGCAGGTGACTGCCGAACTCGACAGTCAGTTCCGTTTTCAGTCGGCTTACTATTTCGGCCTGGCGATCATCATCTGGTGGGTCATACCCAATCTCGAGCGCCACAAGACTTTAATCCGCATCTTGATCGGCGTGATCTTTCTGGGCGGCTTGGCACGCGTCTATTCATACATATCAGTCGGGCCGCCCCCACCACAGATGTTCGCCGGCATGATACTCGAGCTGTCACTGCCGCTTTTGCTCATTTGGTTGAACAAGATCGAAGAATAGTGCGCCTTCTAATTTGACAGTTTTTCATCAAAAAATCTGAGGACACGGTCCAAGGCTTCACGCGTGGGTTCGCCATCGGCATCAATCAGATCAGCTGTGAGCACTGAATGCGGTGGCTTGTTACCGTTTGGGTTGCCGTGCTTAGCCTTAATTTCGATACCTTCGAGCAAGAAAGCCCTCTCTCCAAATCAGTTTGTCTCTCCGCACAAGGATATAGGGTTAACGCATTTCCACAATGGGGCCCACCGAAACAGCCGATTTCAGGGGATTCATATGGAACAATTTCGCTCGGCATTCATCTTGCTTAGTAAAGTATTAAAAAGGTGCCGCGTGCCGATTTGACACAGATGAGCGCCGAGAAAGTTTGGGACTGGGTAAATGGTGGAGTGTCGCGAGGTGGGCGAGCAAGAAACGAATAACGGGATTGGGAGATTTATGGCGCGCGCAAAAAGAACGATCCGTTGGGGTGTGAAAATAGCCGGATTCATGGGCGGCATGGCCCTGCGAGGTGTTTTGCTCTCTCTGCTGTTTGGTCTCGTCTGTGGCCTGGTCATCGCTTTCGTTGGCGCACAGGTTGGCTATTCTCAAGAGACATTGATGCTTGCCGGCGCCGCCTCTGGTTATGCCTCTGGTGTCATCGCCATGATCATCGTGCTCACCATGAGCATCCTCAAAGTGCGCGAGAAGCGCAGCTTGGCGCTGGCCGCCTAACAAACTCAATTCTTGTAACATCCCTCTGTCGCCGCTATGACCCTCTCATTGGTCATTCATGCAGGCAGCGCGAACTTTGCGCGGGACATTCTCCTTGCGGCACAAACACTCAAATGAGCGCAAACGGCACAACCGACCGAAGAAAGTCGTTCCGACGCTTCAGAACGTTGAGTTGACGATTAGCCATATCGGTCATCGCGGTGATGGCTGTGCTGACTATGAGGGCCGGACCATCTTTGTCCCGTTCACAGCGCCTGGCGATCACATTCGAGCTGACGTCACCGGAGATCGTGGCGCGCTCATCGAGATGCTCGAGCCGTCGAAAGATCGGCGACAAGCGCCATGTCCTCATTATAGGGTGTGCGGAGGATGTTCGCTTCAACATCTCACACAAGATTATTACCAGAGCTGGCAATTAAAGCAGTTCCACGAAACTTTGAAAAAACATAGTGTGTCTGCTGAAATCATTCAGCCTCTATTCACGGTTGAAGAAAACACCCGTCGTCGAGCAACATTGTCAGCGCTGAAGCGACGCGGCGAAATCACGCTCGGCTATCTCGCACCTAAATCTCACGACATTGTAGATGTCACGGCGTGCCTGGTTCTCGACCCGGCCTTGGAAGCCCTCTTGCCCGCGCTTCGTATTCTTATGGGCGACTTGTTGGCCAATGGTGACAAAGCAAAGATCTCGATGACCAAGGTCGAAAACGGCGTCGATATCAATATTGAAGGATTTGAACGTGAATTGACCGCTGAGGAGCGCGGCAAGGTCGCCGATTGGGCACAAGGGGCCAATGTCTGCCGGGTTACATCAGACGGTGAAATCCTGGCTCAACATCGCGCGCCTTATCTGACCATCGCCAAGGAGAATATCGAAATTCCACCCGGCGCTTTTCTTCAGGCGACGCAGATGAGCCAAGAAAAACTGCAAACCCTGGTCAGCGAAGCGCTCGCAGACACAAAAGGTCCGGTCGCCGACCTTTATGCCGGATGCGGAACATTTACCTTGGCTCTGGCACACGATCGACCCATCCACGCCTTTGAAGGCGATGGGCATTGCGTAAAGGCGCTGATCAACACCGCACATCACGCCAAAGGTTTGAAACCCGTTGAAGTATCCAAGCGAGACTTGGCCGACCGACCGCTCATGCCTGCCGAACTCAAGAAATTTGCCGGTGTCATTCTCGATCCACCCAGAAACGGCGCGGCTCCACAAATCCAACAAATCACGGAATCAAGTGTGCCGTTGATCGTCTATGCGTCGTGCAACCCGACAACCTTCGCCCGCGATGCCGCGCAACTCATCGAGGCGAGTTACACTCTCAAAACCCTGACGCCCGTGGATCAGTTCCTCTATTCCGCGCATCTAGAATGTGTCGGTGTGTTTGAGCGTGCATAACGCAAACTTTTAGACTGTCATTCCAGACGTTACATGAGCGCAAAGACAATTAGTTTTTGCTCTTATGCGAATGTTAGATCTGGAATCCAGAGCAGCAAGCTCAAGTGTTCGCGGCCCTGGATCTCAGATCGCTCACTTCCGTTTCCAAATCAAAGATTTGGACGGAACTGGCCTCTGAGATGACAACTTCAAATAAATCACGCACCGCACCATAAAACTAGCTTTGACTCTCGAATGGTACATTGGTACCAATATATCTAGATAACAAATGAGAGAAATGCGAATCCCATGGCCCCGAAGCCCAAATCAAAGAAAACCGCTCTAAAGACCAAAAGAACCATCGAGCGCGTTCAGACCGGTGTCCGGATCGAGAAGCGCATCTTGAAAGTTCTGAAAGCCATGGCCCAGCATCACGAGATCAGTTTAGGCGATCTGATTGAGGGCATCGTGCTGCACAATTTCGAAGGCATCTGCCCGTTCAAAGGAGAGGCGGTCGATCGGATCAAGGATTTAAAACGCATTTATGAGCTCGACCTCAACGCCTCTGACAGTCATCAATTAGTGGAGTAAACATTGTGACCGAATTAACCGACGAACAATTAGTCCAAACCTTTGAGGATTGCACCATCAAGCCCGAGCAATTCCCGCACTGCAATCACGTGCGTCTCGGCTACTTATTTCTGACCCAAGATGATTTTGGCACAGCCGTATCGCGGATGACCACAGGGTTAAAAACCCTCGTCACTCATCTCGGCATCGAAGGAAAATATCATGAGACCATCACAGTGGCGTTCATGGTACTGATCAATGAACGCATGGGACCGGGGGAAGCTGCTGGTGGATGGGAGGCTTTTTCTGAAGCCAACAAAGATCTCCTGAGTATGGATATTCTCTATCAATACTACCCAAAAGAAATAATTCAATCTGACACTGCGCGTCGGGTATTTGTCATGTCTGGCGCTCAGGCGGCTTAAGTTTTTCGTGGTAGTGCAGCGAAGAACCAGCTCATGTCATGCCGGACAAGCGTAAGCGCGATCCGGTATCCATACCACAAGTTACTCAGCCTATCGAAGGCAGGTATGAGTGCGAGGATAAGCCAAGGGATTGGGCTCCGGATCAAGCCCGGAGTGACGGCACCAAATATTGACAATCAGAACGTAGCTATCCTTAAGCCCCCGCCGCAATGGCCCCGACCGCATAGTCCGCAATCGCTTTATAATCCGGTTTGCCATTGGCGGCTCGGCCGAGATCGGGCTTGAACAAGACCCGCTTCGGAACCTTATAGGCAGCCAAACTCTGCCGCACATGGTCGCGCAGGGCGGGTTCTTCAAGCGACCCACCGGGTTCCGGCGCAATCACCGCGGTCACCGCTTGGCCCCATTTATCATCCGGCAGGCCGACCACCAGCGCGTCGCTGACACCAGGATATTCTTTCAGCACTTCTTCGATTTCCTCCGGGTACACCTTTTCACCGGCGGTGTTGATGCACACGCTGCCGCGTCCCAAAAGTGTGATCGAGCCATCTTCTTCAACCGTGCACCAATCGCCGGGAATCGAATAACGCACACCATTGATGGTTCTAAAGATCGAGGCAGTCTTCGCCTCATCGCGATAATAGCCGAGCGGAATGCTGCCTTTTCGCGCGATAAAGCCTGGTTCGCTGGAGCCCGGTTTGACCTCGCGTTCATCTTCGGTGAACACGCGGCAATGCTCGCCAATAGTAAATTTGGACGTTTGGGTTTCTCCGTCTTTGGTCGTCACCGACAGCCCAAATCCAACCGCTTCGGACGCGCCAAAAGAATCAAGCAGCATCACCTGCGGCATATGTTTAACCAGACCGCGTTTAACCTCAGTGCTCCACATCACACCAGAAGAAGTAATCGATAACACCGTACTCAGATTAAATTTACCTGGATTATCCTCAAGCGCCTGCAACATCGGTTTGGCAAACGCATCGCCGACAATGGCCAGCGCCGTCACGCCGTGGCGGTCCACCGCTTCCCAGATGGCGATGGGGTCGAGCCCACCGCTATTTTCAAGCGTGATTACTGTACCACCCCCGATCATCACACCAATCGCTGTAAAGAGACCCGTTCCATGCATGAGCGGGCAGGCGGGTATTTGACGATTGTGAATGCCGAGTTCCTTGACCGCCGCTAAATGCTCTTCCAAGGTTTCCGGTGCCGAGCCGGTTAGGCTACGCGCGGCCTCGAGCTGAGTATTGCGCAAAGCTTGGAATGGCCACATCACGCCCTTAGGCATGCCGGTTGTACCGCCGGTATAAAGAAACAACATGTCGTCGGGTGAGCGTTCGATATCGAGTGGTGCGCCATCACCGGTCTCAGCGAGTGTCTCATAACCTTCGGCAAAGTCTGGCGCACTCTCGCTGCCGACTTCGATCCATGTTTGAACTTTGGTGAGCTTCGGCCGGATCAATTGAATCTGATCGCGGAAGTCAGCCGCATAGACCACCACCTGGGCATCGCTATTATCGATGATGTATTCAAGCTCGGTTGCTTGATAACGGTAATTGACATTGACATGGGTGAGCCGGCCTTTGAAACACGCCGACAGCGTCTCCATATAGGCCGGGCAATTGCGCATGTAAAAGGCAACCTTGTCACCGGTCTTTGCCCCGCGTTCGTGAAGGCTACGGGCTAAATTATTGGAGCGGCGGTCGAAATCGGCCCAGGTGACAACCCGGTCACCATGGATAAGTGCTGGACTATCGGGCGGCACGACCCTGGCCACAGCATCCAGAATATCGCCAAAATTCTTACTCATGCCCTCTCCTCCCAAAGACGGAAATTGTTTTTGTTTTGTGACAGTTAATAGAAGGAGGGGGCCAGGCGTCAAGCAGGGAGGGTCTTTGATCGCGAATTCGCCTCAAGTCCCAAAGCTTGAGGTGTTCAATATGAAAAAACAGTGTCATTCCCGACGCTTTGATGACGGTCGGGCGTAGCACTAAAAATCGATCTGGGAGATCGATTTTAGTCTGAAAAGGCCACGGCAGTGGCATGAGCACTAAGACAGGGTGTCTTTGTAATTGCGAATGTTAGATCAGGAATCCAGGGCGGCAGGCGATGACGGCGCTGACGAAACCGATTTTCACAAAGTTCCAGAATCAATCGCCGCCGCCCAATGGGTGGCCCAGTTCATCAGAAACCGCTCGCGCGATACGCGCAAAGGCTCATCGCCTTGATCTTCGGCATAAAGAACAAAGAACACCGGGCCGAATACATTGACCGCCAGAGCTTCGATATCGTCAATCCCCTGGCCGGATTGTTTTACTTTGTCCTTGAGCCAAGGCAGGATTTCTTTAAAGGCATCCTCTTGAACATTAGCGTGCACAAGAGCGCTGACCTTCTTTAAATGACGACCTTCACGCCGGATGATTTTTCGCAAATCGGAATGACGCTTTGCCGCGTTTAATTGAGTTCGGCCAATCAAGAGCAGCTCTGCGCGGGTGTCTCCAAGGGGAAGGACGTCCGAAAACTGCAATTCACGATCAACCTCACGCACATAAAGTTCCACGGCCTCGATCAGTAGATCTTCCTTCGCCTTGAAATGCCGATAGAAACCACCGGCGCGCGGCGCCAGGCCCGCTTCCGCTTCAATCTGCCCCACGGACGTTTCCCGATAGCCTTTCTTCGCAAAAAGTTGGATCGCGGCCTCGAGAATTTTCATCCGTGTATTGCTCATCTTATCCCTTTTCAACGTGAGAAGCATATTGCTTGGATTGCGGGACACTTCGAGACGGGCCTTACGGCCCTCCTCAGTGTGACGTTAATAGGAGACGTCGTCCTGAGGAGCGAGCGTAAGCGAGTGTCTCGAAGGGCAGGCAGTTAAAACAAATCCAACTAAAAGCCTCTTACTTGACGAAATAACCTAATGATTATAATATCAATAACGTTAGATTACTAGGGTGGAAAGGGCAGTAAATGGCGGTTTTACGGAAACTAGGACGGATTTTACGGTTCACGTTGAAATGGGCTTTGGTCGTGCTCATCGCCGTGGCGGGGCTAGGTGTGCTGTACCAACAGATCGGTCTCATGAAGGACGCCAAGCGATTTCCACCGCCGGGTGAGTTGGTTTCCATCGGCGATCACAAATTACATCTCTATTGCATGGGCGAAGAAGGAGCCGCCCCAACAATTATCCTCGATGGCGGCGCGACCTTTATTGCGGTTGGATGGCAATGGGTCATGGATGATCTTGCTTCAACGACAAGAGTTTGCGCCTATGACCGGTCCGGTATCGGCTGGTCTGAAGAAGGACGCCATCCTTACGATGGTCCGCAAATGGTGAGTGAGCTTCATGCATTGGTTAAGGCCGCTGGGATCAACACACCCTTCGTCTATGTCGGCCATTCTCTTGGTGGCGATCTCGGCCGGATCTATTATGATCACTACCCGGAAGATCTCGCAGGTCTGATTATGATCGAGCCGGGTGACCCGGAAATCTTTCTGCAAGAAGTTGGCGCTGAGAAAGGTGAAGAGATCGTGCGCACCGAGGGCGTCCGACCCTGCGGCGCGCGTTGTCTCATGGCTTCGACCGCTGTACATCTTGGCGTTGTTCGTATTATGCTCGGCCAAGTAGATATTTTGGATGACCCTAAATTTCCTCCGGACGCCGCTGACGCTTATAAAGCCCGCATGTCTCGGGCGGTGAATGTCCGTCAGCCCATGTCGATGGGACGGTACGTGACCCGCATCATGTATCAGACCCGAGACAACAAAAGCCTCGGCGATCTTCCCGCTATGGTTATTTATTCAACCGGCTTTGGCTCGCTCTTAGGCTCCAACTTGAGTGAGGAAACCCGCAAGGAGGATCTCATCAAGAACGTTGCCGCCTGGCAGCGCACCACCGCGACTTCAACCAACGACATGGGCGTGCGCGCCATCGAAGGCGCCAATCACTTGGCCATCATCGGTTACCAAGAATATGCCGAGCAAGTCGCAGACCTCACCCGCGAGATGTTTGATTTTATTGAGGAAGAGGGGGCTGGCTCCTAAAACCGCCCCTCGCCCCCGCCGAGGTCCCAGAATGCGCCGGTGAGGCCAACGTCACGGAAGATCGCTTGCGCTTCTTCGCGAGTCCATTTTTGCCAATCGGCGTCGGCGTGGCGGCCATACCATTGGCGGCCCAGGTCGGCGACGGTTTGCAACGGTACAGCTTCGCCGCGCGGCAGGTCATGACGCTCCGACCACGTATCAATCTCTTGCTCACTTCGGAAGGGTAGCACCATGGCGCAATAATGATGGACATTATCCCAGGCCGCATGAGGGGGCTTTGCGTAGTGAACGAGGAGATCGTCATGCGTCACTTGTCCGTCTTCAACTCCGATTTCGAGGCAATCACGTTCGCCACCGAGCCGCGTCGATATCGTGATCGCACTCTGTGCAAGTTCAGCAATGCCCATGGCGCACCACAAACACGGTGCCCACCAACCTTTGCCAGTGCCTTGCACCCACGTGGCGCTTGGCGACAGGGCGAACGGATGGACGATCCAAGGCTCGCATGCGTGCGGATGAAGCACCGCGCCATGATCATCGGCAAGCATTTTGAGGGCGCGTTCGATCTGGGACAATGGCACACCGAATTGTGCCGCCAAGTCAGGCATTCTCGGCGCATGACCCTGATGCAATAACCCGCGCACAATATGGTGGTGAATAAGCCCCGGCAGCGCTTCAATGCTCATCAAGAATCTCCTATTCCCATGGGTACCATATTTATAAGTTGCGTATTGCAACAAATAACCTATCTCGATATAGTTGCGTAACGCAACAAAAAAAAGGAAAGCACAGTGCCTTTGAAATCAGTGGCTGTCATTGGGGCAGGGCCGGTTGGGTTGGCGGCGGCGGTGCATTTGCAGGGCCATGGGCTAAAGCCCCATGTGTTTGAGCGCGGGCGCGGGGCAGGGGCGGCGATCGAAGGTTGGGGGCATATCCGCCTATTCAGCCCCTGGCGCCGCAATATCGAGCCGGCCTGCGAGGCCCAACTTTGCGACAGCGGATCTTGGGTAACGCCTAACCCAGATTATATTCCGACCGGGAATGAATTGGTCGAACAATATTTACGTCCCCTCGCGGCACTTAAAACCCTACGGCCTTGCCTTCAGTTCAACACGGAGGTTACCGCGATCACTCGCCTTGGCATTGACAAAACCTTCAACACCGACCGCGACCAGAAACCCTTCGAAATCATCACGCGCGCCGGAGGTGCCGAGCGCCGCACACAAGTCGATGCGGTGATCGATGCGTCGGGCACCTTCTCATCCCCCAATCCGCTGAGCACCAATGGTCTGTTCTTAACCGGCGAACGCCACGTGCAAGGTTTGATCAATCACGGCGTTCCGAATTATCACGAGAGAAATCTCAGTGCGCAGCGCATTCTCATTGTGGGCGGCGGTCATACGGCGATGCAAGCCCTTGTCGGTCTGTCGCACCGCGCGAGCCTCACCATCGATTGGGCCGTGCGTCGGGCCGAGATTGATACGGTGTTGTGCGTTGCCGGCACGGATCGTTTCCCCGCCCGCATGGCCCTCCATGCCAAAACCAAAGAGGCGCTCACCCGCGATAATGTCACGCTCCTGACCAACACGCGTTTTGTCAATGCTGAAACCACCGGCACGCGCGTGCGCGTCACGACCCTCGATGGCCGTGCGCGCGACTACGATCAAGTGATTGTCGCGACCGGCTATCGTCCGGATCACAGTTTCACCCGCGAGCTTCAGCTGAGCGTTGACCCGGTCCTTGAATGCCCGGCTTCTATGCGCCCGGTCATCGATGAAGCGAGGGGTTTTTGCGATGCCGTCCCTCCTCATGGTGAATTAGAGCTGCGCCACCCCGAACCAAATTTTTACACGGTCGGTATGAAGAGCTTCGGGCGCGCCCCGTCCTTTCTCATGCTCGCCGGTTATGAACAGGTGCGCTCGGTTGTTGCCCATCTCGCGGGTGCGTCTTCAAACCCACAACCACTCGCGACGCCGGAAGAAGAAACGTTAGAGACCTTCCTTGCCCGCAATCCCTATTATCTGAAAACCGCTTTCGCATGAGCACAGCCCGCATTACCATAGCGATTCCTGCATTACGAAAACGCCTATTGGAATCGCACATGCCTGCAAAACGGTCGCCGCAAAAATCAACACGCACCGGCAAAGACGCCGCCTATCACGATCTCTTCACCAGCCTTCAGCGCTTCGAGCGACTTTATCAGTTTCGCGATCCCAACAATGCCTGCCTGTTCGATCTGCGGGTGAACGAATGTTATGCGCTTGAATTGATTGCGCTCCACGGTCCGATCTCAGTGGCAAACTTGGCCGACAAATTGGGTATCCACAAAAGCAATGCCAGTCGCATGGCGCGCACGCTCGAAACCAAAGGCCATATCGAACAGGACCTCGATACTGATGACGCGCGTCTGGTCCTGTGGCGGGCGAGCAAGAAAGGCGCAAAACTCTATAACAATGTCGAAAGCTATTTAACCGAACGCTATCAGGCGCGCTTGGCGTCTTCGAGCGCTTCCGATCTCAAAGCCTTTGTCCGTGTCCTCACCGCGCTCACCGATGATGCTGAGGAACGCATGAGCGAGTCGAATTTGTAGCATTGTGGATTGCCGGGCCTCCCACTCCCCCTTCCCAACCACCCGATAAGGATACCCTAGGGGTGGTTGGGAAGGGAGAGTGGGTGGATATGCGATCGAGCTAAATAGCACTCATCTTATTATAGTCAACCGTCAACCAGCGCTCTGGCTTCATCTTGACCAAAATGTTTTCGCCACCATCGCCACCGGCTACATATTGGTCGCCAAGCTCTTTCCCCAGATAACGCC
>JAJFIN010000314.1 GCA_021774955.1 Alphaproteobacteria bacterium
TAGGATTGATCGAAGGCATAATCACACGAATCTAGAATTATGTGATATGATAAGTACTCATATTTTCTTTAGGGGTTGCAATGGGGCCAGTCTGTTTGTAAATTCTCCACCACTGCTAAATAGGCATGTACGTTAGGTAAATGTTGGCGTAGGCGGGCTATCTGGCTTGAGACGCGGTATGGGTTTATCGCTGAGTGCAAGCACGGGGTCATGCTGGGATGATAGTTGGCGATGGAAGCTGTTGTTGAGCAAAAGAACGGGATTATCGAAAAGTACCGCGTCCATGAAAAGGACACAGGTTCTCCTGAAGTGCAAGTGGCGCTTCTCACCTCGCGGATTGTTGAGCTGACTGAACATCTTCGTGCGAACAAGAAGGATCACGCTGCTCGGCGGGGTCTGCTAAAAATGGTTGGGCGAAGAACCAGCTTGTTGAAGTACCTTACCCGGACAGATCGTGATCGCTACAAGAAGGTTATTGCCAGTCTGGGTCTGCGCAAGTAGTTAGGGCATTGCAAACGTGGGCTTGCAGTTGTTGAACATATCTTTGCACGCTGCTGGATTTTTCTGGCGTGGCTTCCGGTTTGCAACAAAGAGAGTCTCACAGGTAAGCGGCTTGTCGTTTGCGCGTCGCGTACATCAAGCGTCTTGCGTTCAAGAATTGATATGGATCAATGCTGCAAATGCGGCATTTTTTCTAGTTGGAAAGCATCACGGTATCTTCTGTGTGTCGCGTAATGGTTGTTGGAAAAATTCTAGGTAGTTTAGGTAGGTAAGATGTCAGTATTAGGTCAGCATTCAGTAGAGCGGGTTATTGGTGGTCGAACACTTCGTATTGAAACAGGTCGGATTGCTAAGCAGGCAGCTGGCGCTGTTTTTGTTACTTACGGTGAGACCGTGGTACTTTGTGGCGTTGTTACAGGTGCGCCAAGGGAAGGTATTGATTTCTTTCCGTTAACGGTTGATTACCGTGAGAAAACTTATGCCGCCGGTAAATTCCCCGGCGGTTTCTTCAAGCGAGAAGCCAGGCCAACGCAGAAGGAAATACTTACGATGCGGATGATTGATCGTCCGCTTCGCCCACTGTTTCCAGATGGTTTTAGAGACGAGGTTCTCATTCAGACGATGGTGTTGTCTGCTGATCTGGAAAATGACCCCGACATTCTTGCCATGGTTGGTGCCTCTGCAGCAGTCACGATCTCACAGATTCCATTTAGTGGCCCAAGTGCGTCATGTCGAGTGGCTTATGTCGATGGAGAGTACATTCTTAACCCTACATTTGAACAACAAGAGTACTCAGAGATGGAGATGGTCGTTGCGGGTCATAAAGACGACATCAACATGATCGAGGTCGGTGCCGCTGAGGTATCTGAAAAAGTCGTTGCCGATGGTGTTGCCTTCGCTCACAAAGCGATCATTGAGATTTGCGAAATGGTTTCCGAGTTACATGCAAAGGTTGGTAAGGAAAAGGCTTGGACGCCGCCACCAGCCAATGATGAACTTCGTGCGGAACTTTTGACGAAATATGGCAACCGCTTTAAGGAAGCACGAAAGATAGCGGGTAAGCAAGATCGATACGCCGCGGTTAAAGCGGTCTATTCTGATGCGAAGGCTGAATATAACTCCGATGATCAGCCTGCAGATGCTGCCTCTTGGAATACCGTAAGAGACTTGCTCGACGTGATTGAAGGCGAGATTATCGCTGAGCGGGTTATCAAAGAGGAGATCAGGTCAGACGGCAGAGGATTGAAGGACATTCGAGCGATCGAATGCGAAGTCGGTATTCTACCTCGCGTTCACGGATCGAGTTTGTTTCAACGCGGCGAGACGCAATCTTTTTGCGTAACGACGCTTGGAACCGGACGCGACGAGCAGGTCGTCGATGGCCTTACAGAAGAATATAGCAAAAAATTTATGCTCCATTACAATTTTCCGCCGCTTTGCACCGGAGAAGTCAAACGACTTGGTGCGACAAGTCGGCGCGAAATTGGTCATGGAAATCTGGCAGAAAAAGCCTTGCAGTATGTGTTGCCCTCGCCGGATAAGTTCCCATACACAATTCGATTGGTTTCCGAAATCATGGAGTCCACTGGCTCCAGTTCGATGGCGTCGATCTGTGCGGGCTGTTTAGCCTTGATGGACGCAGGTGTGCCGATCAGGCAGCCCGTAGCGGGCATATCTGTGGGAATGTTTGCCAGTGGTGGAGAGCACCGTTTGGTCCTCGATATTCTTGGTGAAGAAGACCACTTCGGCGAAATGGACTTCAAGGTAGCAGGAACTCAGCGGGGCATTACTGCGGTTCAACTTGATCTGAAGGGTCATGGAATCTCAGCAGATATTATCGAAGAGACGTTGGTGTTAGCCAAAGAAGCTCGGATGAATATCCTTAAACAGATGCTCAAGGCTATGCCTGCACCTCGCAAGGACACCAGCCCTCACGCACCTCGTATCTTGACTGTCTTGGTCGATCCAGAGAAAATTGGCCGAGTCATTGGACCTGGCGGCAAGTATATTAAGTCCATTGAAGCTGCCACCGGTGCAAAAGTTGAGATTGACAATGATGGCAAAATCGCTGTTTCATGTTTGAGTCAAGCTGGTGCAGAAGAAGCTATCAATATGATTGAAGCCGTTACTGCCGAGGTAAAAGTTGGCAAGATATACTCGGGCACAGTGAGGAGTTTGAAGGATTTCGGTGCATTTATCGAAGTCGCTCCCGGCACCGATGGACTATGTCACATCAGCGAGTTGGACAATGAATATGTCCGAAACGTCGACGAAGTTGTGAAAATAGGTGATACCGTACGCGTCAAAGTTCTTTCAATCGACGACCAGGGACGCATCAAGTTGTCGAGAAAAGCAGCGTCGGAAGAAGAAAGTACTGCCGCAGCGACATAATATTGTTGCTGCGTTCTAGTTTTTGGCCATCGGAATCCTAGGCGATGAGCTATAATGGCTTGTCCAATGTCAGCAGACCGTGGACCCGGTGGGCTAGTGTTGTAATTTCTTAGCAGGAGAGTGCTATGCCGCGCGGCGTTGTTAAATGGTTCGACACGCGGAAGGGTTTTGGCTTCATTTCCGGCGACGGTGACACCAAGGACATCTTCGTACATTACACCAATATTGGCGGTGATGGCTTCCGCAAGTTGCGGGATGGTGAGCCTGTTGAATACGAACTCATCGATACTGACAAGGGGCCACAAGCTGCCAATGTCGTTCCAATCGGTGAGCCGGAAGGCGAGAGCATCGGTTCGAGCGAAGATGAATCCCCGACTGCCAGTGACGCATCCGAAAATACAGACGATTCATAACCTATCGGTGTTTTCGACGTAGTTAATTGGTTGATCTCGGTGCTGTCAGGATGCATGACGGGTGAGTGGCCCTGTCCGTTAGCTCTATGCTATGTGTCCATAGTACGCGAGGCAGTACTGTGAATAACGCGTCAGTCATGCAGCACTTTCCCAGAGGTTACTGCATTGCTGGTTGCCAAACTATAGCGTTTTGCTAGGCATTACACCTAGTATTTCGCCATCGGATCCTGCCTTGATGATCAATTCCGGGAACTGTTCATGTCGGAGCATGGCGATCTGCAAAAAATTGTAGCGGAACTATCTGAGCTTTCCGGTGGCTTGGCACACGAACTGCGAAATCCTCTATCCACGATCAAAGTTAACTTAAAATTATTGGCTGAAGATTTGGCTGATGATAGCGCGGATCCGTTTGATGCAAAACGCAGAATGGGGCTTCGGGTGGTCACGTTACTCGCGGAGGTCGATAGGCTTCAAGTTCTCTTTGACCGGTTTCTTTCTGCGGCTGGTCCGCATGACCTTGAGCTGGAGAAACTAGATGTATACGAATTAGTACAAGACCTTATTAAGTTTTTTGAGCCGACTGCCTCGCAGCAAGGAATTGAACTTACATTACAAGAACTGAGTGCTGTACTCACTTCTGATGTTGGCGAGTCATCTCTGATGGTGGCAGCCGATGCTCCACAGTTGCGTCAGGCGCTGCTAAATATTTTTGTTAACGCGCAAGAAGCTATGCCATCAGGCGGACGGCTTAGTGTATGTGTTGAACGGACTGAAGATCGAGCAAAGATTATTGTTGTGGATACTGGGATAGGCATTCGCGATGAAGATCTTGTACGCGTGGAGCGGCCGTTTTTTACAACGAAAGCTAAAGGCACCGGATTGGGTTTAGCCATCACCCACCGCATCATCCGAGACCACCAAGGCTCAATTAGCTTTACTTCCAAGCATGGCGTGGGCACCACAGTTGTAATC
>JAJFIN010000315.1 GCA_021774955.1 Alphaproteobacteria bacterium
TTTTCCCTATATTGATGGAGTGATCGAGAATGCCGCTGATCAAACCTTCAGAACGGGTCCATCAGGATTGACGCTATCGACATCGGCGGGATATTCGGTAGAAGACACCCAATCTGTGGAAGGGGTCTTGGTGATCCACGAGCAGGTCGCGGACCTAGAACTCGTCCATGCCTTCAAAATTGAGGCGGCGCGTGGTGGCTCGGTCGCGAGCGCTTCCTCAGGAATGCCCGTCATAACAGCCCTGATGTTAGCATTTGTAGGCGGCTTACTCCTCAACATCATGCCCTGCGTTTTTCCAATTCTGTTCATGAAGACCTTCGGTTTTTTAAAGCAAGCAGGAGCCGCACCGACAGCCATTCGGCGCGATGGCATCGCTTATACGATTGGTGTTGTTGTGAGCTTTGGGTTTCTGGCTGCGGTCTTCTTAGGCCTAAGAGCCGGTGGTGCGCAGATCGGTTGGGGCTTCCAGCTTCAATCGCCAGCCTTGGTTCTTGTCCTCGCCTATTTGATTTTTACTGTTGGGATGAACCTCTCCGGTCTGTTTGCGATTAATTTCTCTGGGGCAGGGATCGGCCAAGAACTCACAGCGCAAAGTGGTCCGAGCGGGGCATTTTTCACGGGCGTTTTAGCTGCCATTGTCGCCACGCCCTGTACCGCCCCCTTTATGGGCGCTGCGATGGGCTTCGCCCTGACGCAATCGACCTTCACCGCCCTCGCAATATTTGTTGTGCTCGGATTTGGCATGGCCACGCCGTTCCTGGTGCTGAGCTTTTTCCCTCAAGCCGCAAACCTGCTCCCAAAACCCGGTCTCTGGATGGAGCGCGCAAAACAAGCCCTGGCCTTTCCCATGTATGCAACGGCGGCCTGGCTCATTTGGGTGTTCAACAAGCAAATGGCTGGCGACGCTTTGTTTATCGCTTTGGTTGGTTTCGTACTTTTATCTTTTGTCGCTTGGTCCTTTGGCGCCGCTCAGGGACAGACTGGTGCATGGCCACGCACAGCGCGCATTGCAGCGTTCACAGTTTTCGCTTTGGGGTTGATGTTTTTCGTCCGCTCTGATTTGTCACCACCGCCAAATGGGGAAGCTGGATCCGCATCGCGCTCAGCTTCAGAGATTCCTTTTGAAGATTTCTCCGAGGCGCGCCTTGAGCAAGTTCTGGCGGAAGGCAAACCAGCATTTGTCAATTTTACTGCTGCCTGGTGTATCACCTGCCTGGTCAACGAAAAGCTTGCATTTTCGGATGACGATGTTCAGGCGCTCTTTAGCAAACATGGTATTGTCTATCTCAAAGCCGATTGGACCAACCGCGATCCAGATCTGGCAGAAATTCTAGCCAGCCACGGACGCGTCGGTGTGCCGCTTTATCTATATTATCCGCCGTCGGAAGACGGATTGAGTGAACCGATAATTTTACCACAAATCCTAACGCCTTCAATTTTGATAGATGTCATGTCGCAGGAGGAAGAACAATGACAAAAAAATGGCTGGTATCGATAATCGTAGCAGCTGGATTGGTATTGGGTCTGTTTGCCCAAAACATATCAGCATCAACCAATATCAGTGAAGCGGCTCCTGCTTTTACCGCGATCGACACAAAGAATGTCGAGCATGTCTTAGCAAGCTATACCGACAAGACCGTGATTTTAGAATGGACCAATCACAAATGCCCCTATGTGCGCAAACATTATGAGACGGGCAACATGCAGACCTTACAAAGAGAAGCAACCGAAGATGGCGTTGTGTGGCTTACGGTGATTTCTTCTGCACCCGGCAAACAAGGCCACGTCAGCGCAGAAAAAGCCGATGAATTAACCGCCTCTCGCGGCGCCTATCCAACGGCCGTTTTGCTTGACGAGGAAGGCGCGCTCGGACGCCTCTATGGTGCCAAAACCACACCGCATATGTTCGTCATCGCACCCGGTGGAACGCTCGCCTATGCTGGCGCCATCGACGATAATTCTTCGTCAAAACATGCGACCGTTGAAGGTGCAAACAATTACGTACGTCTGGTGCTGGCCGATATGAAGTCTGGCAATGCAGTCACTACACCCACCGCCAAACCTTATGGCTGCAGTGTGAAGTATTAGACAAAGATACCTAGTTTGCTCGGCTTTGGCGTTTAGTTTTAATTGCAAGCCGCCGGTAAAATGGGAGGGCATTCGGGCTTATCATAAACTGCCGGAATACCCTTCATATTGAGCATGCCTAGAACACCGACATGTTCGTGATTGGGGTAAATTTCAGTCTCAAGCTCAAATCCACGAATAGATTTGCTGCGCAACATGGCGTCCAGCCGATAGAGGTTGGAAACATAGTGGGCACCGGGAGCATTTGTTTCTTCTTTTCCGCCAGCGGCCATGTAGACCCGGGCCTTAACCGATTTGTTCGTTTCTAGAAACTTTTCAGCATCGGACAAAATTGTCTCATCATCCCACCAGATAGCTGGGCTTCCAAGAATATAGCGATTGAAGGTTTTCGGTTCGTTGAACAAAACATAAAGCCCAAACAATCCACCTAATGAATGACCGAAATAGGCGTTCTCGTCCGGGGTGGTATTATAGTTTTCGTCTATGAAAGGTTTTACTTGTTCTTGAATGAATCTCAAAAACGCGTCGGCACCTCCGGAAGTTTTTCCAGATTTCAATTTTTCGATTCCCTCCAACGCAAAACCATATCCATCACGTTCAGCTTCTGTTGGTGTTAAATCGCGCTGCCGCAAATTCAGCGAGCCATAAACGGTGTCGACGGGATAGCCAATACCAACCACAATAAATCGGGGAATTTCTCCGGCAGCTTGCATAGACCGTGTGACTTGCTCAAACGGAATACCGGCATTGGCATCAGTCATATAAAGAACGGGAAACCTTTCTGATCCATTCTTCTTGCTGACCGGTTGCAAGACATGAATTTCATAAGTTTGATCGATCGCATCGGATTTGATCTGGTGGGTCTTCATTTTGGGAAAATAAAACAGGGGTTCATCTGCATCAGCACGAGAAGAGCCAAATAGTGCGATGATCAAAATCACGATGATGCTACACACTTCGACACCGCCAACCACTTCGGTAAAGCCCATCAATGGATTATTATCGGTATTCGCCATTCCGCAATATGTCCCGTGTTAGTGCTTTAGAGAGAAGACAAAGAATCTATCATCTCACTGTATAAATCCCGATAGTGGACTTTCCTGCATATGCCAGCATGACGGATGATACCTATTGTTAGGCTTGCCGTGAACAGGGCATTGATCTGACATATGCTGCAAATCTTGTTGATTGGCTTTCTTGTGCTACATTTGTCTTGGATTGAGAGATTTCATCTCGCTTGCGGTGGGTATTCAAATTTGGCCGCCCCTGAGGAGAAGAGCGTATCTGATGTCACTTTTAGCTAAAGTGATTACCAGCATAGTGTTGTTCTTATTTGCCTACACGAATGCGCTGGCTGACACCTGGATAATTCGTCCAGAAGAAAGTCGGCTGGGGCTAATTGTCACTCAACAGGGCGCCGAATTTGAAGCAATCTTCGAGAATTTTACTGCCGAGATAGAGTTTGATCCTGAACAACTCCAGAAAGCGCATGTCCATGTCGACATAGATCTGGCGAGCTTTAAATCAGAAAATGATGCACGCGATAAGGAGGCCAAAGGGGACAATTGGTTTTCGACTGCTTTGCACCCAACAGCCACATTTGAAGCCGCCCAGTTTCGCGTTCTCGAAGATGGTTTCTACGAAGCCAAAGGCATATTGACGATTTTGGGTGTTTCAAAAAGTGTTGCTTTGCAATTCAGTCTCGAGATCGAGGATGATGTCGCCAATATGCAAGGATCAGCGAGTGTCGTGCGGACGGATTTTAATATCGGTACAAGTGCACAAGTCGAGAGTAAAGCTGTTGGGCAAGACGTCATTATTGAAGTGAGCCTGGTGGCCGACCGCTAGAGTGTTTCCAGGAAAAGCATGCCCCAGCGAAGGCTGGGGTGGAAGCCGGTTTTCCGTCCGGAAACACGGAAAGCAACAACTTAGGGTCGGATTTTGATTCCATCAAAATCGTAAAGACCCTAGTTCTAGCCTGTCTGAAAGAGATCGCGCACAGTTTGTTTAATTTGCTCAATGTGCTCACCAAGCTCTGTTCTAAATTGCTTTTGCTTAGGATCAAAATCGGCGCGCATAAATTGGAACGCCAAATACATAAAAGTCGGTCCACAGGCTGTCGCAACCAATTTCTCGACATCGACAGGTTTATCCGCACACGCTGCATTCGCTTGCTTGAGAACATTATCCACGATATCGATCGCGAGGCTCCAATGGCCGACATCGACGGGTTCTTCTTCTCCCCCCAACTGGCGCATAATCAAGCGGTAGGCGGTTGGTCTCTCGACCAAAAAATGAATCCAAACCTCAAACATGGCCTCCATTTTGTTGATCGGATCATCATGCTCGGCAATAACTTTTTCCACTTTCTCGACCAAGCCGGTGCAGACACTTTCAACGACTGACAAGTAGAGGCTGAGCTTATTAGGGAAGAAGTACGAGATGGCAGCGCGTTTGACATCGACCGCCTGGGCAATGTCTTCCATCCGGGTTGCGGCGTAGCCGCGGGCGGCAAAGTGGGTCTCCGCACATTCAAGCATACGTTGATAAGTCGCCTCACCTTTTTGCGAGAACTTTCGCTTTCCTAAACGGGGCAGAATGTCTGTCTCCATAGCCATCAATCAATCATATCCTGTACATGTCCGTCGCCGATCAGGCACTAACCGGCCCTTTGGTGCCCATTATAGAGCCCTTTGTCCGTCAGTAACACCATCGCAAGCATTGAAGAAATTTTACTTGCGTGCAAGTAAAATATTTGACAGGATACAGCTTGCTAAAAGAGGCTGACTTTCATAGAGGGCACCGACCGATGACCCACATCTCACCCATTTCCGTAAAAGATCGTTCGACCTTGCCGGCCTTTCCGCGCGGTTGGTATTGTGTGGCTGAAACAGAAAATGTCAGCAAAGACGAGATGGTGCCGGTGCACTACCTCAACCGCCATTTAATTGTCTACCGGACCGCTGACGGAGCAGCCCAAGTAGCCGATGCCTTTTGTCCTCATCTCGGCGCCCATCTTGCTTCCCACGATGGCAAGATCGAGAACGGTGTTATTACCTGTCCATTCCACAAATGGAGTTTTGAAGGGCAAAGCGGAAAATGTCTCAAAATCCCGTATACGGAGAAAATACC
This sequence comes from Alphaproteobacteria bacterium, assembly GCA_021774955.1. Lineage (GTDB taxonomy): Bacteria > Pseudomonadota > Alphaproteobacteria > M2410 > M2410 > JAJFIN01. Next base: position 5,221 of record JAJFIN010000315.1, read on the forward strand.
TCCCAAAGCTCAGCTGACGCTTTACCCAACTAAAGAAGTCAACGGCATGATCTTTCTCTATTTCAGTGAAATGGGGAATGAGCCCGACATGGATATGTTCGAGATTCAAGATTTAGATAGCGCCAATTGGTCACTCTATAAATCGAGATCGTGGGATTTGCTCGCTCCGGCGCAGGAGTTTCTAGAAAATATTTTCGATCCTGCCCACATTACCGAACTTCACGGGGCTCACGAATTTCCAGACTTAGAACAAATCATCGATACCGATTACGGTATGCAGATCGATTTCGCAATTGGAGGCCAAGAAGATTTCGGTATGGAAGGAATGAAAGTTTATTATTCAGGACTATCTTACTCTGCCGTCAATTTTCTCGGCACCGAATTTGAAACTTGGAACCTGGCAACCTTCACACCGGTTGATGAAGAAAGTACAGCGTTGACGGCCCGGGTTTACGTCAAAGAAACAGATAACAAAGATCTCGATGACCTGGTTGGCAAGGGGTTTTCAGACCGCTTCTTCATGGAGGTCGAGCAGGATCTCAATGTCTTAAACTTCAAAAAGCATCTCCCGAAGCCGCTCCTGTGTGGCGGTGACGGCCCGATCATGAAATTCCGTGAATATGCGCGGCGATATCATTGATACCGGGTTGTTGATTGCGGTCCAAAGTTGCACAACCAACGTGCTTTCGACTAAATAACCAACGCGTATGCGATTAACTCACGCGGATGTGACGGATCGCATTTGACTCCCACCCGTTTGTTCGTGCCATAATTATAGTTAATCACCACAGCCGCATTGAACACTTGGGGGAGCAAGTATGGCCTTTACGCTAACGGTGAATGGCACCACGCACACATTAGACAATATTGAACCCGACACACCTTTGCTATGGGTGTTGCGCGATGAGCTCGGGCTAAAGGGGACAAAGTTCGGTTGCGGGGTCTCATCTTGTGGAGCCTGCACTGTTCACCTAAATGGCGAAGCGACCCGCACCTGCACCTATCCGATTGAAGCCGCCGATGGGGCGACCATCACCACTATCGAAGGATTAAGTGATACCGGGCTCCATCCGGTACAAGCTGCTTGGATCGAAAAGCAGGTACCACAATGTGGCTATTGCCAATCGGGGATGATCATGGCGGTGGCAGCTTTGCTTGAGCAAAATCCCAATCCAACCGAACAAGACGTGAATGAAACCATCACCAATGTCTGTCGATGTGGAACGTACCAACGGGTGCGTGACGCCATCGATACATTGACCGAAGTTTAGGGGAGGGCGCGACCATGGGAAAATGGACAAGACGAACATTATTGGGTGCGGGCGGCCTCGTTGGCGGTGGTTTGGTACTTGGCATGACACTTTCACCCAACCGGTTGAAGATCGCAACCGATGATGTGCTCGAGGGCGATGAGATCCTTCTCAACACCTGGGTCAAGATCACACCAGATAATCAGATCACGGTCATTGTACCTCACTCTGAAATGGGACAGGGCGTTCATACGGCTATGCCGATGATGTTAGCTGAAGAAATGGAAGCCGATTGGGCAACTGTTTCAATGGAGCAAGCGCCTGCAGAAGAAGAATTTGTTAATTCTGATCTGGGTCGTGGATATGTGATGGGCGGTGCGAGTGCGAAAATTCCATCCGTCTTGTTCCCGATGGTTGATTTCGCGCTGTATCAAATAGCGCAATCCGCAGTTGGTCAAATCACCGGCGGTAGTACCGCCGTTCGCTTTACCGGTGAGTATGGCATGCGTCGTGCCGGCGCCGCCGCTAAACATATGTTACTGCAAGCAGCCGCTAGTGAATGGAATGTATCTGCAGATGATTGTGTGGCGGAAAACAGCCGTGTCACTCATGCGCCGTCTGGCAAGACCGCGACCTTTGGGGAGCTCGCCACTGCGGCTTCAAAATTCGAGCCGCCTTTAAAGCCGAAGCTCAAATCATCAAATGATTTTAAGATCATGGGCACGGACGTGCCGCGCTATGACATTCCGGCGAAGGTCGACGGGTCCGCTAAGTTTGGCATCGACGCTGAAGTACCGGGCATGCTCTATGCCGCGATCATACATTCTCCAGTGTTTGGAGGAACGCCTGTCCAGATTGATGAGGCCAGTATTGCTGGCCTTAAAGGCATCAAGAAGATTGTCAAGCTCGACAATGCCGTGGCTGTTGTGGCCGATAAATATTGGCGCGCAAAAACCACCGCTGAGGCCCTCGATGTGACCTTTGAAGGCGGCGAAGCACAAGGCTACACACTCGCCAAGATCTATGATGAATATGAGAGTGTACTGACAAGTGATG
>JAJFIN010000316.1 GCA_021774955.1 Alphaproteobacteria bacterium
GCTATGTTTCATAATATCCGGCAGGCGGTCTTTCTCCTTTCTGATGCCTTTGAAATAGTTGAATTTAATGAATCGGCGGATATCAAATTTGTCAATAGCGTCTTCACCACGAGCGGTTCACCGATCTGGGAATTGGATTGTTGGGAATCTGATGACGAGCTAAAAACGATATTGCAATCAGAACAATTTACCGAAAATGGGAGCGCCGCGATAAGGTCAAAGAGGTTGAAGCTCGCGAACGGTGGCTACGGATTTTTTGATCTCGAAGTGAATGCTGTCACCTATGACGATGATCCGAGACAAAATTACATTTTGACAGCCCAGGATGTCACCGAAGTCCAGGCTATACAGACACATTTGATGGGCGAAAAACGTTTTGCAGATGCGGCAAATCGTTCGAAAAGTGAATTTTTGGCCAAGATGAGTCATGAGATCCGCACGCCGATCAATGGAATTGTTGGTACCATTGACCTTCTTCATTCGAGTGTGCTCACGACGGATCAGGAAGACCTTCTCAAAATTGTTGAGAGCTCTTCTCAATTACTTCTCCAAGTTATCAACGATGTTTTGGATTTTTCCAAAATAGAGTCCGGACATTTGGATATCGAAAGCTTTGAATTCTCGATATTTGAAACTGCTCAGAATACGATACAATTGTTCAAACCTGAAGCGCACAAAAAGGCTGTAAACTTGAATTTGTTTGTGGAGCCGGAAATAGAGAGGGTGGTTTGTGGCGATGCGACGCGCGTACAGCAAATCCTTTTCAATCTCATCGGCAACGCTCTTAAATTCACGGCCACATCGAAGGAAAAAACAGGGTGTATTAAACTCTCTATCACGCGCTGCAAGTCCCAGCCGAGCGATGAGTCGGTTCTTATTGAGTATGCGGTTATTGACAATGGAATTGGCATACCAGGAGATCGCCATGAGGCCTTGTTTGAACCCTTCGTTCAAGCGGAGGAAACAACGACACGCAAATATGGCGGAACAGGGCTGGGCTTGTCTATTTGCCGGCAACTCGCTGAGTTGATGGATGGCGAGATTGCTGTTGAAAGTGTGGAAGGGGTGGGCTCGAAATTTTATGTTTGTCTCCCGCATAGAAAAACTGAGATGAGCAATAGCGGGCCTGAACATCTACTGACCGGTAAGGATGTTGCATTAATTGTAAATAATTCAGAATTATCGGATTATGTCGCGCGGTATTTGCGTCAGTATGGCGCTAAAAACGTGGCGTTTCTGCGCAGAGATGAAGTCATTAATTGGACAGACAAACTTCAAAGTGACAGTTACGATCTGGTGATCAGCGATAGCGATTGGGTTCAATCGATGCAATGCCAGGCCGCGAAGCTTGAACACTTAATGCAAACAAAATTTGTTCATCTTGTGAGCGATCCGACCGTAAAGGATCATGAAGTATTTGGTAATAACAGATGCTCCGAAATCGATGTCCGACCGTTAATGCCTTTAATGCTTGAGAAAACCCTCACGGAGCTGATGAGCGGAAAATCGGAACAAGACGAATATGCTTCTTATGCTGGGCCAGAGCAGAACTATCAAAATATTCTGTCGGGTCGTGTTTTGTTGGTGGAAGACAACCCAATCAATCTTCAGGTCATTGGACGGCAGTTGGAATCCGCTGGTCTGGAAGTCGATAAGGCGACCGACGGCATTGAAGCCTTTGCGCAAATTGCGTGTACTGACTATGATTGTATTGTAACGGATTGGCATATGCCGGTTATGGATGGAATAACACTCATCAAGACGTTAAGAAAAGAATATGATAGTGAAGAGATGCCAATCATTGGATTGACCGCTGATGCGCAGAAAGGCGCATTGGAGGAAATGATTTCAGCCGGTGCCAATGCCTGTTTGACAAAACCAGTGGTAACCAAGCAGTTAACGGAAACACTTGTAAAATGGTTAGGCAGTGATGAGAGTGATGTCGCGCAAAAAGAAGATGAACTGGAGCAAACAGAATCTGAGGCACTAAAAAATGAGGCTCATCAATTTGAAGAGCAGGAGTGTTTAGGTGATGCCGTAAATTTTGGGCGGTTATCGGAATTCCTCGGCGATGATCATGAGACCCACATTTCGACCTTACAGTCGTTTTGCGAAATGGCCCAGGAAATGGTTGATAATCTACACCGGCATTCTGAGTCTTCAGATTTGCAGGAGCTAAAATCAATTGCCCATTCGTTGAAATCCAGCGCTCGGATTATTTGCGCGGAACGCCTTGGCGATATTGCCGAGCAATTGGAGACAGCAGCCGGCGAACAAGACGGTGAAACTGCAAATTCACATCTATCGGACCTGCATACGGAATATCAGCGTGTTGTTAGCGCTGTTGCTGGTATGAATTGAGGCGCTTGGTTTAAACCGATGACTTCTGATGATTCAATTTTCTTCAGACAAATCGAATAGCCGAATGTGTCAGGAAATTTTACACTCGGATTGCCGTTCGATTCCGACCATCGACAAAAGTCTCTGAAAACTGCTGCTTGCGTAAGTTGGCGAGATAATTGCATCGTATTCACAATCTAATGCCGAGCGCACCTATGTAAGAAACTTTGACCTAAAGTTAGGAAGCGGTGAGCATCATGAAAATCAAAATCATCCTATCAACAGTTGTCGTGCTTGCGATCACTATCGTTGGAGTTATACCGGCGGTAGCGGGGCCGATCACCGCACAGGTCATGGTGAACCCCAATAATTCCAATGTCTTCTCCCTCGTTTGGAAGAATATCGACAGTGATGACTTTCATGTTTCATGGGTTTTGGCTGATCCGACGGATCCGAATGCCATGAACGAGATCATTTCCACCGGCAACATGGTTCTTGATACTGGCACGAACTCTTCAATTGACGTCAATGAAAACGCATCGGCAGGAACCATCGATTTTGACCGAACCGGAGGAACGCCAGGCCCGTTTGACCTTCAGGTGTTTTTCATCGATACCGCGATGAGCGGGGTGTTCGACATCACTTGGTATCAAACGAGAAAAATCGGCGAGATTCCGATTGAGATTGAAGATACGCGCGGAAAATACAAAAACCGCCGCGGTGATATTAAAGTACCGGAGCCAGGCACAATGGCGTTGCTTAGTTTCAGCCTTGCTGGCCTAGGTTTTGTCGCCCGGCGGCGCAGGATTGGCTGACCATTATTACGGGACCTAAATTGTCAAGTCGGCCCTTCTGCGCAAAGATAGATCGGTAAATAAGCATTTCAGCGTAGAGCATCGCTCAGTGTTTTGGGTTCACTTGCGATGCTCTAAGTTCTCTGTGGTCGCGCCGTTTAAGCGCGAAACCGAGCACACTTTTGCGCACGGCGCTCTAGATTTTGGAACACGCAAACCAAATTTGCGGTTATGTGTGTGCTTTGCTGCGGTCTGGGGCTCCATCTCAATCAAATATTAGGCATATCTGGCGACCATGGGACCTATGCCGTTGCGAGGGAGGGGCCTGAACTTCGGCGCTGCAATCCATTGCATAACCCCCATTGGATGATTATGTCGCTCTCGGCTGAACAAAAAGCATTGAAGCCAAAACTGGCGGAAGCAAACATTAATCCGGAAAGTTTTCTGGCGACGGATTACCTCAACCACTTCAATGAAATCGTTATGATTTTGGAGATGGTGCCGGAGATGCCGACAATGGTCGAAGATGCTCAAGACTGGCAACCTGCGTCCTATCCCGACCATTTCCATCAGAGCGGATTTGCCGGTAAAGAGATTGCGATTCAAGCTTATGCGTTGGCGCCGGCTGAAATACGAGACGCGTTTGAGAAAGTTGTAGAGGATCTTGACCGTGTGGTTTTGTCGACACTGTCAGCCCTTAATACTGTCGGTGCGATGGACAGAGATTTTTCTCCTGCCGCAGCCGAGTTTCTCAAACGCCGTACAAACGAGATGCAAGATGGCTTGGCGAAACTCAATCAAATTATCCATACCAAAGTTGAGGAGAATGTGGACGACGCGCAAACCGTTGAACGCGCTGGTGATCAAGACGATAGCGAAAACGTTCAGACTCAAGAAGAAATCGATGCGTTGTTTGATTAGGCAACTGCATCAATAGATAAATTCAATATTAACCTTCTTCGATGTGTGGTATTTATTTTTTTCTAGTTGGTTCAACATAACTTAACTAGGTATACTACTGAAATAGCCAAATTCAATTCTCGGGCTCTCTCTTCTTTACATTCAGATACTCATCATACCAATCATTGGTGGAAACACTAAGTTGCAGAACTGTGGTGCTCCCGGCCTCATGTCTGTTAGTGTGCTTAGGACAATGGAGGTAACACGTTTCGATAATAAGGAAAAAAATGAGACTGGTCGTCAATGTTACACCGGCAAAGCAGCAGGTTCTTAAATACTGGGAGTCAAAATGTCGCGGCGATGAAATCCCGATTTATGGTGATTTTGATCTGTTGGACTTGGCGGATTACCTACCCAGCATTGTATTGTTTAAAGTTGAACGAGACCCCTATGACCTTGTGTATAAAATGGTCGGCTCCAATGTCGACCGTCATAATACCGAGCCGTTTACCGGGCGTCACATGTCTGAGTTGGAGGGAAAGGGCCCCGATAGTTTCGTTTTTCAATTCTTTAAATCGGTCTGTGAAAAAAAGGAGAAGGCAGAGCGAGAAATGCCTTATGTCGGCTCCTACAAAGAATTCAAGAACATCGAAATCTTAGCCTTGCCTATTGCCGATGAAGACGAGGAAGTCGGATATATCGTTGTGGTAACCGATTACTTTCCGAAATAGCAAATTCAATCGTCTGCCTTCAACGCATAGAAGACATAAGAATAGTCACCGTCTGATTGTTCGAAGACTTCCATTTCGTGCTCAAGGTTATCGAGGATTTTCCGGCCTGCGCCTAATTCTGTCGCGAGTTTAATTCTCATGTCGGCGATTTCACGTTTCATCGGGGTGTAAAAATCTTGCCACCAATCATCCTTCGAAAGAGTGTAAGTACCCAGGACTTTGTATCCGAGGCGTTCAGCGATGGCGCAATTCTCATCAACCGATTTCATATCGGGGTAACCTTCATCCCAAAAGCTCTTGGCGCGCGCGTTTGGCGTTGATGTCAGCCAAGTGATTTCGGAGAACGCGATTTGGCCTCGTGGTTTCAGATGTTGGCGCCAATGAGTGAGACCAGTCTCGACCCCAATATTGTAAATGGCGCCTTCGGACCAAATGAGATCGGCTTGCTGGCCGTGCAAATCAAGATCGCCGATGTCACCGGTCTGCGTGCGCAAGCGATGTTCAGGAATATGTTTCGCCTCAGCGCGGTCCGATAAAATATCGAGGAAGGGCTGCAATAGATCCACGGCCACGATCTGCCCATCGGTGAGATCGAGCAGATCCAGTGTTTGTGTGCCCGCACCGCAACCGAGATCGAAGATCAACGGTTTCTGGGGCAGGGGATCGAGTAGATCGAATGCGGCTTTGGTTGAACGCGCCGAGCCTGGCCCTTGGCGCGGCAGCCGGAGCATCAAGTCGATCATGATTTTGAAGGGGTCGATGGTGGTCATGTTGTTGGGCTCTACCGCCGGCCCTTTTTCTTGTAGGTCCGTGTGCCGGGTTTGCCGGAGTTTGAGCGCGCCGGCGATTTTGCTGCGACTTTTGAGGCGATGGTTGATTGGCGGGCCATGGGGTCGTCGGCGATGGCCAGTTCTGTTTCTTGTAGGCGCTTGATTTCGTCGCGCAGGCGGGCGGCTTCTTCGAATTCTAGATCGGCGGCAGCGTCGCGCATGCGTTTTTCAAGGTCGGTCATATGGGCTTTGAGATTGTGGCCATAGAGTTCTGCGGTTTCACCAAAACCGGAATCGACAGTTACGTGATCTTTTTCGTACATCGAATCCATGATGTCGCCGATATTCTTGCGGATTGATTCCGGTGTGATGTCATGTTCCAAATTGTAGGCGTGCTGTTTCTCACGGCGACGCTCCGTCTCGGCCATGGCGCGTTCCATAGAGCCAGTGATTTTGTCGGCATAAAGAATAACCCGGCCATCGACGTTCCGCGCGGCGCGGCCAATGGTCTGTACGAGCGAAGTTTCTGAACGCAAGAAGCCTTCTTTATCGGCATCTAGGATTCCGACAAGCGCCACCTCAGGCAGGTCAAGACCCTCGCGCAAGAGGTTGATGCCGATCAAGACATCGAATGCGCCAAGCCTCAGGTCGCGCAAGATCTCAATGCGTTCGAGCGTATCGATATCGGAATGCATGTAGCGCACACGGATGCCTTGCTCGTGAAGATATTCGGTCAGGTCTTCGGCCATGCGCTTGGTGAGCGTGGTGACAAGGGTGCGATAACCTTGCTTGGTAACCTCTTGGACTTCGGCCAGAAGATCATCGACTTGGGTTTTGGCCGGGCGTACTTCAACCGGTGGATCGATCAGACCGGTGGGGCGAATGACTTGTTCGACAAAGACACCGCCGGTTTGTTCAAGCTCCCAATGGCTCGGCGTGGCCGACACGCAAATGGTTTGCGGGCGCATGGCGTCCCATTCTTCAAACTTAAGCGGCCGGTTGTCGACGCAGGAGGGAAGTCTGAAACCATATTCGGCCAAGGTTGACTTGCGACGATAGTCACCGCGAAACATGCCGCCGATTTGCGGCACCGAGACATGGCTTTCATCGGCAAAGACCAAAGAATTTTCAGGTAGGTATTCAAATAGAGTGGGCGGTGGTTCACCTGGTTTGCGTCCGGTGAGATATCGCGAATAGTTTTCGATGCCAGCGCAAGAGCCGGTTGCTTCGATCATTTCAAGGTCGAAGGCAGAGCGCTGCTCGATGCGTTGGGCTTCGAGCAATTTGCCTTGATCGACAAATTCATTTACGCGGCGGCGCATTTCTTCGCGAATTCCCTTGGAGGCTTGTTGAAGGGTCGGGCGCGGCGTGACGTAGTGACTGTTGGCGTAGACTTTAACTTGTTTGAGCGTGTCGGTCCTTTTACCGGTGAGGGGATCGAATTCAGTGATCTCTTCGACCTCGTCACCGAATAGGGAAATACGCCAGGCACGATCTTCCAAATGCGCTGGGCGCAGTTCAACAGTGTCGCCACGAACACGAAAACACCCGCGTTCAAAAGCGCTGTCATTGCGCCGATATTGCAGGGCGACGAGATCACGCAGCAGCGCAGACCGATCATAGCTTTGGCCGGTTTTTATGGCGAAGGTCATGGCGGTATAGGTTTCAACCGAGCCGATGCCGTAAATGCACGAGACGG
>JAJFIN010000317.1 GCA_021774955.1 Alphaproteobacteria bacterium
GTGATGGCACCACTCGTCATATTGGTAGCTGCAACGCCGGGTGCATATGCACCACCGAAGGCGACCTGACTTGCTTGCAAGTTCGCGCGCAAGTCAATTTGGGTTGTCTCAGATGCCGTGCCGGTTAGTTGGGCTAAGTTTATCGGTTCAACATTATTGCGGTTGGCGGGTAGGTTGCCGAGGCTGTCGAGGCGCCAACCTTGCAGATAATAACCACCTGCGTTACGCAAATAACCATCAGCGTCCTGAGTGAAGGAACCGGCGCGTGTATATTGTAATTCGGTACGGAGTGGCGCTAAGTTCAAATCATTCGTAACCGCAAAGAAACCATTGCCGTTTATGGCGAGATCGGTTGCAGATTCTGTGGTTTGAACGAGGCCTTGCCTGCTAACGAGTGCTTGCGCTGAAGCTTTTACCCCGCCGGAGGCGAAGCCACCACCTCCTCCACCAGAGGATGCAAGAAGTGTTGAAAATTCAGCTTGGCTGGATTTATAGCCAGTTGTGTTGACGTTGGCGATGTTGTTTGAGGCAACTCCCAAAGCATCGCTTTGAGCGTTAAGCCCAGAAACACCGGTAAATAGTGCACCGAAAAGGCCCATTTTTATCTCCTTATTTGATCTCCTTTTCCTTGGAGACCTTACTTTTTTAAAGCGACCGTTCTGGCACGCGAATTACACTAAGTTTCGTTTTGTGAATTGGATCATGTGGATCTAATTCACGGTTGTTGAGATCCTTGGTTGTTAGTCGTATCAACGATAGTAAGAATGTCTTTCAGTCGAACGGTCACACCATTGACGTCTAGAATGGGCTCGGTTCCTTCGAATGAAACAGAGTTCACGATACCTGTCACACTGGTCTTAGTAGGAACGATGTTTCCATTAATGTCGGTCGCAGAAACTTTCAAATTATAAAGACCGGGTGGTAATAGATTGCCGTTGTTGTCCAAACCATCCCACTTGAATGTGTTTTGACCAAATCCAGTGGCACCTTGTCCGGTAAATACTGGAATGCCATTTTGATCAGTGACGGTAAGCGAAGTTGCTGTAGAGGACCCTTGAAGGTCGTAGCTCCACTGCGCTGATCCATTGATTAATTGAGCTGAAATTCCGTTCGCTGTTACTTGTTGCCCCAAATAACCTACAGCCGCATTGGCGGAACTTGTTGAAGCAAGCGATACCAGAGTTTCCAAATTTTTATTAGCAGCGATGGCCTGTTCAACATTCGTGAATTGAACCAGTTGTGCTGTAAACTCATTGGAATCTAATGGCTCCAACGGATCTTGGTTTTGAAGCTGCGTTGTTAGCAACTTAAGAAATGTGTCAAAATTTTGAGCCAGCCCCGTTGAAGCGGTTGAAGCCTGAGATGCTCCTGATGCTATCGATGTTACGTCCATTTTCTACTCCGTATCCTCATTGGTACTTTGTACACAGTCATTTATACGTAGAGGTCCAAGCGATCGATATTTGTGATCGAAAGACCATATTGCGTTTGTTCAATATTAGGAGCGAGTTCTTCCTCGCCGTTCGTGCCGGGCTTGTTTACCCCGAAAACCCCGGTAGCAGATTCAGAGTCTTCCTGATGTTGTTTAGAACCATCGCGGAGGCCGAAGTTCAGAGACCCCGCATCTGTATCAAGACCAGCATCTTGAAGTGCTTTTTCAAGAGCCTTGGCGTCACGCTGGAGAAGCTCAAGTGTTTCTGGTCGATCAACATTTAGCACCGCAGAGATTTTTCCGGCTTTGGTGATATTCAATTCAACATCTATTTTCCCAAGTTCTGGTGGGTCTATTCTGATGTCAAATCGACTTACGCCCCGGCTGAAATTGCGAGCGATCTGAAGGGCTAGGTCTTTGACCGGTGGTTTGACCATCCGTCCTTTCAAGAATTGTGCTGTGAACGTCGTTTGATTGGTCGTGCGTTCACTACCGCGCACGCTTTCTAATCCTAGTGGATTAGTGGAAAGTTCTTTGCCTGCGAGACTTTCACTCATGGAGCTTTGGGCAAGGGCGGTAGGTCCTAATTGATCCGCTGCCGGTTTCACGGTATCAATCGGAGTAAAATTCGTAGAGGATTTTTCAGCGCCTTGACTAGCCTGGCTTGCTGATGTGTGAGCGGGTGCAGAACTTGCCTTCTTACCTGCGCTTTGGTTTTTAGTTTCGCTGTTCTTAGCCCCTAAAGCATCATTGTTTCTTTTATCGGTTGCGCGTGTGTTCCTATTGGCCCCGCCGGTTTCTGAAATATGGGTAATATCTTGCCGCTTTGATATGTTCTGTTCGATGGCAATTTCTGATTGAGGTGTTCCCTGACCTGTTAGCTGTTGATCAACAGGTTCGGTAGTAGACGGGGTCGTTTCCGATTGGGAAGTAGGTACGATATCAGGCGTCGCACCTTTTGTTTGCGAATCTGAATGAAGCGCTTTGCTATCTTTGGATGCAGCCTTTTTAGACTCGTCTGACCCGTCATTGTTATTCAAAGGTGTACTCTGCGTTTTCTCGTTGTTCGCTGAAGATTTTTCCGGCTTTGAGTTTTCTTCTATCTCAGAACTCAAGTCCTTGGTGAGGGGTTCTTCCGTGCGACCCTTTATTGATTCTGACTCAGGGCGCTCAATCTGTGTTGAAGCGTGTTGGGTTTTTGTGCTCCTGTGTTGATCGACGTCGGTTTGTTTCACTGCTGCGTTGGCAGTGGATTTTACCGCCTTGTTTTTGTCGTTGGGCTCTTCTTTCACACTCTGCTGGTCATCTGTGCTTGTCTTGTTGTCTATCACTGCCGGAGGTTGGTTTGGCTTACCGTCACCATTATTTTGTGCGCTGCTTTGCTGAGATTGTTGAGTGTTAGCTTTGACGTTACGAGTTTGATCCGCAGGGAGTTCAGATGCCTGCTTTGATTTTTCCGGGTGAAGGCTTGCTTTGCCACCGTTACCTTCATTGACGACAGCGGTTTTAACGGGATTCTCGTTTTCGCCAGCTAATGGGGATTTCTTGCCGGTCGTTGCGTGTGGATTTTGTGTCGAATCTTTGTCTTCGCGTGGTGCTGTGTTGCCAGTGTTTTTTATGTCGTCGTTCAATGAACCTTCTTGCCCGCTTGTTGCTGGGCGAATGTAATGCTGGTCTCTCGACTCAACCTGATGGCCATCATCGTTCTCTTCTTCTGAGTATCTAGGCTCATCGCTATCATGTTGTTGATCTGATCTATTTTGTTGAATGCGTGCATTTGCGGTTTGCTGATCTCTAGTTTTCAAGTCATCGAGATAATCGTTCTGACGAGTGTTGTTGTACTCGTCTATCGGCTTTTTGTTATCTCGTTGTTGATCTGCAAGGGTGTCTGAAAAACTATCACCAAAGTTTGAATCACTCAGGTCGTTCCTACGCGGAGCGCGCGTGGGACTTTGAGTGAGTGCAATTATGTCATTAGCAAAATTGTCGGACATAGCGCCTTAAATTCTTTCGTCAGTGAATTAGCTGTGGCGCCGTCCGCGCAAAAATATTCAGTTCTCCATAAGCAACCTTCGGGCCAATTGTAAAAACAGCGATACTCTGCCCTGTTTGGTCAAACTGATTTGTAAAACTGCTACCTTGACCCCCGCAGGATTTGCCGACGCGGAAAATTGTTCTGGGCTAAATTTCGCTGCGAGCCACTCCTGCCATTGTTAATAAAACGTATACAGATTTCTCTCAGAACCACATTGCAGAGTGAATTATTGAACTGGCACCGCTGTTGCACTGTTTTCATCAAAACTGAATTGCTCGACCTATATTTAGGGACTTTGATTGACCGGTTTATGAAATGTACATTCTTGTAAAAAGTCAAATAATGCAAATGGTTATACGAATTAGGTGGCTCCATTCTCAGGTTTCTAAAGCAATTATCCCTGCTGTTTGGCGGCAGGATTTGCCGACGTGGAACCGGTATGGATTGCCGATTGCCCGATTGAAGGGAAGTATTTGATATGTCGATTTCTGCTCTCATCGGAAACGCACTGAGTTCACTTCAAACAAGCCAGACGGCCCTGCGTGTGACGTCAAACAATATCGCCAATGTGAATACGCCGGATTATGCGCGTCGCGAAGTTAAACTAAGTTCTGCGGTGGCTGCTGGATTTCCCAGCGGCGTTGAGGTCGCTGAAGTTCGTCGTATCGTCAATGACTTTTTCCAAAAAGAAGTAATTAGCACATCGGCAAACGCTCAAAATTATGCAACGCAAACTGAATTTCACGACCGGCTTCAAACATTGCTTGGAAGACCAGATGATGGCACATCAGTTTCGGCACAATTAGCGACAGTGGTCGCTGCATTCAATAGTCTTGCTGTCGACACTACGTCGGTGCCGAGACGGTTGGATGTAATGGCTGAGCTCACTCAGCTGTCAAACATGTTCTCCAACTTGGCGCAGCAGATTCAAGGATTACGATCAGACGCCAATACTCGTTTGTCTGAGAACATCAGTACGATTAACAATTTAGCCGCCTTTGTTCACGAGCTCAATCCGAAAATACAAAAGGCAACCTTATCGGGCGATGACCCGTCCTCACTGATGGATCAACGCGACAGCGCGATTAAGTCGCTTGCCGGATTACTCGACATCACGGCTGTAAATCAATCAAATGGTGCCGTTCATATCAGCACTAAATCGGGCGTTTCGCTGGTTGGCGATACTCTGAGCCAATTGCAGTACAATGGTGCTGCGGTAGTGACCGGACAAACAATTTTTCCTGATATCACCGTACACCGTGTTCACCCGGTTACGGGACAGGTAGACCCAAACGGATTGACTTTTAATCACCACATTTCCGGCGGTGAACTTTACGGTCTCATGCAAATGCGTGATCAGGTTTTGCCCGAGATCGCCCAAGAGGTTGGCAATCTGGCTGCAACCATCATTGATGGTTTGAATGCGGTTCATAATGACAATGTTGCAGTACCGGCACCGGCTTCGCTCACAGGCATCAACACTGGATTGCTCGCAGCTGATGCCCACAATTTCACCGGTCAAACGAGCGTTTCGATTGTAAGTCCGACTGGCACCTTGATCTCCCGCATTGATCTAGATTTTGATGCCGGGACTTATGTTGTGGATGGGGGTGCGCCGGTTGCGTTTGGTGGGGCAACGATTGGTGACATTGTTACCGGATTGAACACAGGGCTTGGCGCAAACGGTAGTGCATCATTTACCAATGGAGTTTTGACGGTCAGCGCAAACGCCGGCAATGGTGTTGGGTTTTTGCAGGACGCCACGATCCCGTCATCGCGCGGTGGCCGTGGGTTTTCGCATTTCTTCGGGCTTAACAACCTGCTAACTGCGTCTGAACCTAGCCACTTCGATACAGGTCTCTCGGCCGCTGATGCCCATGGGTTCACCGGCGGCCAAACTGTTGACTTTGTTATTCGCAATCCTGCAGGTCTAACCATTTCCACGGTGACCTATACGATAACCGGTGGTGCGACGATCGGGAATATTGTCACGGATCTCAATAATGCCGGTACAGGTCTTGGAGCATATTTTACGTTCTCGCTTGATGCCAACGGTAAACTCAACGCTGTGCCAACAGCGGGATCTGAATCTCTAACGCTTGATGCTGCGAATGACACCACAACACGTGGTGGCACTGGTGCTAGCCTTACCCGAATGTTTGGTCTGGGTCGCAGTTTCCAGATGGATCAAGCCAAAGATATGGCGATTGTCAACCGCATTGCAATCGATGATAGACAACTAGGCTTGGCTAAACTTGATCTGTTACCAGCGACAGTTGTTGGTGATGTTGTTCTCACCAGGAGTGACAACCGAGGTGCCATCGGTCTTCAGTCAGTTCAAAATACTTCGTTTCAATTTGATGCTGCTGGTGGACTGAATGCCACGATCGCGACTTTGGGTGAATATGCCTCGACTTTGTTGGCCGACGCAGGGCAGCGCGCCGCGCAAGCGGATTCGTTTAAATCCGGCGCAGATGCCCAAAGAAGCGAAGTAGAAAGTCGACAAGCTGACCTTCAAGGTGTGAACCTTGATGAAGAACTCTCAAACATGATGGTTTATCAACAAGCTTATAATGCTGCGGCGAGATTAATACAAACCGCAAACGAGCTTGTTGAAACTCTGTTGAACCTTGTTTAGGGCAGAGCGAAAACAAAGGACTCCGCTATGACACGAATTTCTACATTCAGCCAGAATCAAGGGCTTCTAAACGAATTGCTTCGTACACAACGTCAACAGGCTGAGACTTCAAAGCAAATTGCGACAGGGAAAAAGGTAGATCAATTTAAGGACCTCCCTGGAGATACAGGCGTTTTGATGTCAGCACGAAAAATTGATATCAACTTAGAACAATATCAAACAACGTCAGCGGAAGTTCTGAATTCGATCTCCATACAAGATGTCCAATTGTCAGATATCGCAACCGCTGCAGATGACTTGCGACAGCTGACCATTCAGGCACTCAGTGTGGGATCTGCCGTTAATTTTATGGAAGGCGTTGATTCAATATTTCAACGCGTCGTGAACATCATCAATTCGAAAATCGATGGTAAATATGTCTATTCCGGTACACGGACAGATGTGCCACCTGTCAATGTCACTTCGTTAACCGGATTAGCGGCACTGCCATCGACTGCGGCGGCTTTTGATAACAACAATCTAAAACGGAGCGCTCAAGTCGATGACAATCTGACGATTGATTATAGTTTTCTTGCCGATGGTGTCGTCACGGAATTGTTCACTGAGCTCAGAGCCATCAAACAATTCAATGACGGTGGTGGTGGCCCGCTTAATACCAATTTGGATGCTGCACAACGTGCTTTTCTACAATCAGAGGTGCCGAATTTGACGACGACAGCTGAAAACCTCAATGTGACTGTTGGCACCAATGGTAGATATCACCGCGAAATTACAGACGTCAAAGAACGTCACGAAGCATCTGGCGTTTACATAAAGACGTTGATTTCGGACATTGAGGATGTGGATTTGGCCGAAGCTGTAACGCGTCTAAACCAAGATCAATTACAAGGCCAAGCGACAACCCAGGTTTTGGCCAACCTGACGCGCTACACTCTGCTTGATTACATCTGAGACGGATCCCAACTGATCATTTAGGGTGAGAAAAGCTTGCTCCTTGTGGTGCTAATGCCTATATCCGCGGGATACAGGTGTAAAACATGTCGTCAACTATCACAGATACAAGAAACTCTTTGGGATTTGATCGTCTTCCGAAAGACGTGCGCGTTGTCGTAGCCATGTCTGGAGGTGTGGATTCATCTGCTGTTGCGGCGCTCTTAGCAGATGAGGGTTATG
>JAJFIN010000318.1 GCA_021774955.1 Alphaproteobacteria bacterium
CCCTCCCGTAACAACCTCAATACGATCAATGGCGGATAACGGTATGGCAGATGTGTCAAATACGCGGCCTTGAACAGCTCCAGGACGCCTCTTACCATTCAACAAAACTAATGTGGATTGCGGTCCAAGACCTCGCAAACTGACTCCAGAAACTCTTTTCGTATTTAGACTCGCAACCTGAGACACACCATCGGCTGTTGCGCCCAAGAAACCAATCTCATTCAAATTTTGCGGCAATACTTGAAAGGCATCTTCAACAGTGGCGAACCCCGAATACTCAAGCTCTTCTCGCGACAACGTAATTGAGGGAGCGGAAGGGTTTTCAATACCACGAATGTTACTCCCCGTCACCACCACCTCATCGATGCCGCGACCTTCATCCTCCTCATCGCCCTTCCGCATCCCATCCGTACGCGTCCCATTATCGGCTTGCGCATATCGCGCGAGTTCGTTGCCAGTCCCAGCGTCTCCGTGGAGGCTCGATTTTATGATCACAACCGCGCCGGAAGTGTCCCAGCGGGTGTCAAAGCCGGTCTCGTTGAGCAAGATCTCGAGCGCATCTTCGGCCTCATAGCGGCCGGTAACGCCCTCGGTCTTGATGCCGCGCACGTCATCGACGCGGTAGATCAATTGCTCCCCGGACTGATTAATATAAGCCGTGAGCGCCTGTTGCAGACCACTTGCCGGAATTTTGAAGTCGGCCTCGCTCGCCGCCGCAGAAGCCGTCAACGCGGCTGTTGAAAGCGCGAGGGCGCTGACCCCGCCGATTAAAATTGCCCGTAAACCCTTATTATTGAAACTCATCATCCGCCTCCTTATGCCCCGCGTCATGCGGGCCCCTGGAACTTAAGACGAAGTGAATTTCAAAATCCGGCATTGACCCTCATGCTTTTATGACAATTTTATTTCCCTCGCGCGCGACCTTGAGGCCGAAGCCGTCCTTTAAGAGGCGGGCGAAGGCATCGACATTTTCCGCTTTGAAGCTGCCGCCAATGCGGATCGATGCGGCTTGCGGGTCGGCAACGACAAGCTTGACCCGGTTATAGCGGTTGAACTCATCGACGACATTTGCCAAATCCATTTGATCGAAAATGAGAAGACCCTGACGCCAGCCAAGTTCGGCGCTCAGTTCTTCCTCGGTCTTTTCTGCAACCAAAGTGTCTCCGGCCCGGGCCAGCACGAGGGTTCCCTTATCGGCATAGGTCGGAGGCCGGTGCGCGCGGACGGCGATGTCATCGATCCGTACACGGCCTTCGGTGACGATGACCTCAACCTCGCCGTCGCCGCCGCTTTTGTTGTGCCGGCGCACGGTAAACTTTGTGCCCAGAACGGTGATGCGCTTGTTGCCAGCCTCGACAATAAAGGGGCGCGTTTCGTCGCGGGCAATGTCGAAATAAGCCTCGCCTTTTTCCAGCGCCACGGCGCGCCGGTCGCTGCCGATTTTCGCGGTCAGCCGGGTATCGGTGTTGAGCTCGATGCGCGAACCGTCGGCGAGCGGCACGGTCTCATGGCCGCCGATGGCGGTTTCAAAAACCTCCGGCCCCGGAGCCCAAAAATACCTGTCGGCGGCAATGAAAACAGCGACAAAGGCGAGCGCCGCTGCCGCCGCCCAAGCCAGAATGGGCCGCTGGCGGAACGATGAAACGGCAGCGCCCGCAGCAGGCGCGGTATCGGCGTTGAGCGCCGCGAGCCGGTCGGCCCGGCGCCAGGTTGCAGAAAACCTCAGAAAAGCCACACGGTTTTCAACCGATTGGGCAATCCACGCGGCAAACGCCGGGTCGGCTGCGCCGAACCACGCAATCACATCGTTGCCGCTGTGGTCTTCGCCCTCAATACCTTCAATCTGAATATTGTCGAGCTTCGCGATCCAATCGGCGGCTTGTTTTTCACTCTGCATCGCATCGGTCATTTGTCGCGCTCCTTTGTGACCTTTGCTGACTGACCATTTTTTACATTTTGGGCGCGGGCGGACGGATCTCCGGCAAAGGTGCCGCCGTCGCCGTAAAGGGCGTCGGCAAGCCGGCGCACGCCCTTGCTCACTTGTTTTTCGACGGTGCTCTCGGCAATGCCGAGCGCCTGCGCCGTTTTGCGCTGCGAAATACCTTGGATCTTCCGCATAGCGACAATTTTCCGGCAGCGCGGCGGCAAGGCATCAAGCGCCACCTGAAGGGCCTTTAACTCCTGACGCGAAGAAAGCTGATCCTCCGCATCAGGCTCATCCATTATGACGGGCAAGGCCTCAAAATCCGCTATCGTATCGATAGAAACAATGCGGGCTCTGCGCGCGCGGTCGATGATCAGGTTGCGCGCCGTCATAAAAACAAAGGCTTGCGTGTGGGTCGGCATTTGCTTGCGCGCTGCATCGTAAACGCGGGCATAGGTTTCCTGGCGCAGATCGGCAATCTCAGCCTCCTCGCGCCAATGCCGGCGCAGAAAGCGCATGAGCGCGCCTTCCAGCGGCAGCACCTCGGTCATAAACCAATTGTCGATGTCGCGTTTGGACATGCCCCGCCTTCGGTTACCACGCATAGCCCCAAAGGCCCGCCTCAGGGCCGGCCAAAAGGACACAAATACAGCTGTCTATTATAGACGAATGAGCCGGAAAAATCCGCTATGGCGGGATTCGTGAATTTTCCCAGTAAATACCCTGTTCAGCAGGGAAATTGGTGAAGCCGGCACCATCTTTTCCAAAATTATCAGGCAACGCGTCCAAACGCATGATCGCCGTGCAATGTCGTGCGATGGACAAGCCGTGTTTCTTCCGGCGGATTGCCTTGAGCGCAATGCATCGTCCGCCAATTGTCCCACAGCACCATGTCATTGGGTGCCCAATCATGAAAATAGGTGAACTTCTTTTGAGTCGCATGATCGACCAAAGATTTTAACAGATCATCGCCTTCCTCATTTTCCATCCCGACCAAGTGACGGATATGGAGCGGACTGACATTCAAAGCTTTTCGACCCGAGACCGGGTGAGTCCAAACGATCGGGTGCACGACATCTTCAAATTCCGGAAAAGCGATATCTTGCCGAGCGCCCTCTCCTTCCATCTCCTTGCGAACATTATGCGGGCGCCCAAAGCGCATCTCGCCCGGTTCCAATATGAATTGAAACAGAGCCTGCAATCCTTCGATGCGCGTTTTGAGTTCGTCAGGTAAGGCGTCATAGGCCATTGCTGTGTCGATCCAGCCGGTCTCTCCACCCAGGTCAGGCTTTTCGATCATGCGCAACAGAGCGCCGCGACACGGCGTCGTCGTATAAACAAGATCCGTATGCCAAGGAATACGTCCAATCACCGGCTCATCATCATAATAATAAACCGATGCCATTTTCCGGCCTTTATTGGACAGCCAGATAAGTTCCGGATATTCGTCCACTCGGATGCTCTCGATCGGATGAACCTCAAGCGTGCCAAAAACCCGACTGAGATGAAGTTGAGCCTCCGGTGAAACTCCCAAGCCTTTGAACACCAAAATACCGACATCGAGCCACAGTGCATTCAACCGTTCCTGTGTTGAAGCATCAATAGGGCCATCGATGGTAAGCCCAGAGACTTCCGCACCGACCCCACCTGCCAAATGTTTAATTTCGAAACTCATTGAGACCTCCCGAACCGCTGGATCAAATCATGATTAATCTCGCCTTAGTGCCCGCCTTAGGGAAAGTCCAGCGCACACCTATTGGGCAGCAGAATCCGCTACAATCTGCGCTCGTTTGATGCCCCTTTGGTAGTGCTGAGATTAAGCCCGATTTAATCATCCTGGAATATACCGAAGACCGAGCACTAAAACGGGCAACAATTGTCGATGAACGCAACAAATCTGGCTATCCAAACAAACAGTTTTCGCCTCATTGTTTCGCGGTCTGGCGAAATCATGGCTCAAGAGATCATCTCTGGTGACAGAGATTATCCGGGTGTTGACATCACCGGACAAAATCTATTCAGCCTATTCCCGGCTAAGAACGCTCCCATTGTCGGCAAAATCATCACCGCCACACTCGATGGCACGGCCCATTCATCCTACGAAGCTGTCATTTCAATGCCCGGTCAGGCTTTGTCGACATTTCGACTGTTTCCTATTCGCTATTCAGATGAGCTGGCGTCAATCTCATTCGTTCCGATCCACGCCGACCAGAGCACGGCATCAATCCTGAACGAAGCCGATTTCCTCACCGCTGTTTGCACCGCCGCGGCCGAAAACGCCACGCCAGATCTTGATGTCATCGTCTTCGAATTCGGCTGTCTACGTGACCCAGATTTCCCATCAAATTACGAAGCTGACCAAATCACCCAATTCAGAGATCAACTCGTAACATTGCTCACACGTCACGCGTTTGAGGGAACTCTCAGCGCCTTCGACTCGGCAAGTTACGGCATCCTATCAACTGACGTTTCGGCTGGAGACATTGTCGATGAGATTGTTTCTCACGGAAACATCATCGGCCTTAACGACATCAAAGAATCGCTCAGAGCAGAACAATGTTATGTCGATGAGGATCTAACCGAAGAAGATCTACAAAAGGCAATGTCCTTTGTGCGTCACTCACTTGAATTCGATGACGATTGGGTTGCCACTGAGCCGAGCTCAATCAAGGCCAAATCCGCTGAGCACGACCTCAGGATCTGGAAAGTTCAAGACGCCATTGATCAGCAAGCCATTCAAATTCAGATCGACCCGGTAAACGAACTAAATGGAACCGGTCCCAGTATTATG
>JAJFIN010000319.1 GCA_021774955.1 Alphaproteobacteria bacterium
CCGAGGGCGAGGAGGTCGGGCTCGATACCTAACATGCGGTGCGAGCCAAGGGGATGAAGCCGGAAACCATGGCGTACGTCATCTAACACCAATTGAATGCCATGGTTCTCGCGAACCTCATCAATCGCGGCTATGAAATCATTGCTCGCAAAAACCGTATTCATTCTCGGGTTCTGATCGATGGGGTTGAGGATAATCGCTGCGATGTCGCTGGCATGTATTTTGGCATAATCGACCAAAGCCTGAGGGTCGTTCCACGGTAA
The DNA here is from genome assembly GCA_021774955.1 of Alphaproteobacteria bacterium. GTDB lineage: Bacteria > Pseudomonadota > Alphaproteobacteria > M2410 > M2410 > JAJFIN01. The sequence goes on from JAJFIN010000319.1 coordinate 264, forward strand.
TCTCTTAACTTTCGATGTGATTTCTGTCAGCGGTCCGTCGGGAGGCGCACTCGCGAACTCGGGATCATTGCCATGGTAAGCGCGTTCAAAAGTGATCAGACTACGTCTCTTTGTGTGTTGGCGAGCGATCCGGGCACCGAGACTGACGACTTCAGAACCGTTCTTGGAGACGACACCCCAAACCATACCAGTAAAGCGTGTCACTAACCGATCCACGAGCTCCACCAGTGTTGGTGGGAAAAAGCTTGCACTGGTCAGCGTCTCCATCTGGCGACGTACGGCCTCTTCGATTTCAGGGTGGTTATAGCCTAGAATGTTGGGACCGTTGGCGCCGAGAAAATCGATATAGGTTCGCCCATCGACATCGGTGATCCGGCAGCCCTGTGCTGCGGCGATGAAGCCCGGAACGACACCCCTGCCCGCCATGTCAGCACTGCGCGAGCGATAAATGCCGCCACCGGGCAAAACCTCGTCGGCCTTCTTCCACAATGCGCGGCCAATATCTCCATCGATGGGATCATCGACTTTGAAGCTTCCTCCAGGGGTTTCCCTTCCGGCCATCTCTACCCACTCCTTTTTGCACTGAGGGCCAGCTTATCTTTGCATGTCCGCGCGGGTCAAAAAAGTAAAGCAGACCAAGCTCCCGCAGACTTTGTGATGTTCATCAAGCAGAGGAAGATTGAGGCTTTCATAGTCTTGGAAATCTTTACGGGCAAGATAAAACGGAGAATGTATGACGAAGGGGAGCACCTGATCGCGAGACCTTACATGCCGATTCATTGAAATCTCAGAGTTTGGAATTTCATCCAAATAGAGCCCGGTCGGGTCATTGTCAAAGCTGCCCGCGATCCTGGTGCCGCAAAATTTGATCAGCAGTTTGGTGTCCACCCACTCTAATACCGCGAGACAGGGTAAATGATGAGCCAAGTCGAGGAGATCAATATCCTTTTCTAAAGCCGCCTGGTTACCACCGCGACGATTATGCCAATAGTCCCAGCAATCTTTGCTCGCCTCGCCTAGAAAATCATCTGGGCTGAAATCCCAGATTTCAACCCCACCTATGATATCAAGGTTTTTCCTAGGAGCGTTCATTCTCTCGTTTTGTACCCCATATTAAGTGTCCTAAAAGGGGCGACCCATCTGCGACTATTTCACAGAGTGGGTTAACCTTCCAACACTGCAGTTCGATTTCAGTACCAATGACAAGGTCAATGTGATCGTTCATGAAAAAACTCTGTGAATCTCTGAGGGAAAACCTATCATGAGCCCCACTGGGTCAGTATTGTTTACTCCACTCTTCCCGTATTGAACCAAAGGTTGTGCGCCATGAAAGTCTTTATCAGCGTCGATATGGAAGGCATATCTGGACTTGTCCGATGGGCAGATGTGGCAACCCAGGGCATTGATTTTCAGCTGAACCGATCATTGATGACTGCCGATGCCAATGCGGCCATTGAAGGTGCGTTTGATGCCGGGGCAACGCAGGTGATTGTTGAGGAAAATCACGGCGTTGAAGAACTCTGTGTCCTGATGATGGAAGAGATTGATCCACGTGTCGAAGTCATACGCGGCGCTGGTCGGCCAGGCGCGACGACGGCAGCGGGGTTGGACGAGAGTGTTGGCGTCGTATTGCTCGTGGGCCACCACGCGCGCGCGGGCTCGTTTCCCGGCGTGATGGCCCACACGATATCCTATGGCTGGTTCAAGCTCGTGAAACTCCACGGCGAGCCGATTGGTGAGCCCGACTTCTTCGCGATCCGGGCTGGTGAGTTGGGCGTGCCGGTTGGCATGGTCAGCGGTGACCATGTCGTAGCAGAACAAGTGCGAGAGATTTGTCCGTGGGCAGAGACTGTTGAAGTTAAACATGCCTACGCCAAACAATCAGCTAAATGTATTCCTCCGGCACGGGCGAGACCGCTTATTCGCGAAGGGGCAATGAGAGCGGTGACGCGCGCCTTGGCCGGTGAGCTTCAAACCTATACAAGCGTAAGCGCGCCTTATGAATTTGAAGTCACGCTCACCAAACCTATGACCGGCACAATGAACGAAAATATCACCACACAGGACGGGTTTGAAATCCTTGCGGAGAACCTCATCCGGGTCACAGCGCCCAATATGGATCTCGGTTTCCGCCGCGTGGCTTATATTGGTTATGCCGATCAGGCTGGCGTCACGCGGTATTGAATTGGTGTGTGGAATGAGGTTTTTGAGTTGGGTTATTGCAGTGCAAAAAATATCTAAATAATGTGGACCCGATTGTTGTAGAATTAGGATCATTTTATGCACAATAACATTGTTATGTTAGTTGCAGTTTTAATCCTAGCGCCAAGCATGGTCATTGCGATGTCAGACGATGAAAGCGGTCAGAATTCAATAATAGAAATACCTGATAGATATTTTGAATATGGGAACAACTACAATAACCCCGAATATGACCGTCGTTTTTATCCGTATTTTGAGACAATCAAAGAATTTGTCATCAGACATAACCTGCTGATACACAAGTACTATCATGATGGCGAAGCGTGGAGTCTGCTATTTCAACATCCCAACGGTGGACAAGCCAAAATTGACATATGGATTCGTAACGAGAACGAAATCGAAATACAAACATTTTGGTGGCGCGACGAATATTCTAAATGGACTCGTTTTCTCAAATGGGGCGATAAGCAATTGATAGCTCCGGACGCTCAAATACTATCCCAAGCTCTATCGACGAGCCTGCGGGAGGTGCTCGATTGGAAGCCGGACGAGTGGACAACAATAGCAAACGACTGCCAAGAATTGTGGTCACCATACACCAAGGAAGAGTTTGAGGCTATGACTCCCAAATGGCCTCTTGTAAAACCCTAGGCGAGATACAGACGATTCCAGTGCCCAGCGTAGCTTTGAGATCTTGGACGAAAACCTCATCCGGGTCAGTGCGCCGAATAGGGATCTCGGTTTTCGCCGCGTGGCCTATATCGGCTATGCCGACCAGGCGGGCGTCATGCGATATTGAGAACGGCATCTTTGCACATGAACAGCCCAGTAGTTTTCAGTGTTGCTCAAATCGTCCAAGGTATCTAGGTTTCATTTCATCAAAGGCAGCGACGGTTCGCATCTTCATAATGAGAGCAAATCATGATTTGGAATATCGTCGACAAAAAGAAAATACCGCTGGCTAGAAATAAATGCCGTAATAGAAGACACCTCAGCAGACAATACTTGCAACGACGCGGATCAATTGGACGCTCAAGACGATGTTGTCATGTATGAAGAAAGAAGAAACATTCTTTTGCATGACGCAATAATTTGGGCTGAGGAGGCACGGGGGAAAGTCACGCTGTATCTATACGACATGGGAGATGGCATCGGTTGAAATTCACAACGGTCTAGATGCTCGGCTGTGGAATGTCGGTCGATAAATAGTTTGAATCTCCCCTAGCCTTTCCGGTTTATCTCAGCTATTGTTGTTCTCTGTTTGTTCTTTTTTATGGAGAGTAGAATGATTGGCTATGTAACCCTTGGCACAGAGGATTTTGATCGCGCAGTTCAGTTTTACGATGATCTATTTGCAAGCATTGGGATCGAACGTCTTTGGAAAATGGATACGATGGCGGCGTGGGGACCCTCGCGTGAAGAAGCGGCTTTGTGCATTACCATACCCTTTGATGGCAAACCTGCTTCATTCGGTAATGGGACAATGATTGCTCTAAAGGCCAAAAACAAAGAACAAGTCGATGTGCTGCACGCTAAGGCAATTGCATTGGGCGGTGCTGACGAAGGCAAACCCGGTCCGCGTGGAGATAGTGGTTTCTATGGCGGATATTTCCGCGACTTAGATGGCAATAAGCTCAACGCATATATATCAGGATAATAAGACTCGCCGCTATGCAGTTTTTTGATCATTGGTGGTTATTCTGTGTTGGGACTAAAATAATTTCGCAACAAATTCGTAGGAGATTGAAATGCTTGATCATGTTTCCGTTGGTGTAAACGATATGGCGAAAGCTACCGAGATATATGATTCTGCGCTGGCAGCGATCGGCCTGAAGCGGATCTTTGAAATGGATGGCATCGCGATTGCCTATGGAGCTGAGTTTCCGGAGTTTTGGGTACAGAAACCCTTTGACCAGAAAACTGCCAGTGCTGGCAATGGTACCCATATATGTTTCCGGGCGCCGAGCCGCGATGCGGTTGACGCTTTTCACAGAGAAGCACTAGCAAAGGGTGCAGAAGATGCGGGCGCGCCGGGCTTGCGGGTTGAATATACGCCGACCTATTATGGGGCTTTCTTCTTTGACATCGATGGCAATAAAATTGAAGCTGTTTGCCATTCTGAGTCCTGATCTCTCTTTATACAGAAGCTTTAGGTGAATTTGTCGATGAGCCCAAAAAAGAAACCCCGATGCAGCTGGCCGGGAGAAGACCCTTTCTATGTTGCCTATCACGACGAGGAATGGGGCGTGCCGGAATATGATGATCGCGCGTTGTTTGAGAAACTTATCCTTGATGGCTTTCAGGCGGGGCTGTCGTGGATCACGATCCTGCGTAAGCGCGATTCTTTTCGCGCAGCTTTTGACAATTTCGAGCCGGAGAAGATTGCGCGCTACACACCGAAGAGGGTGGAGAAACTTCTCGGCAATGCAGGCATCATTCGCCATCGAGGCAAAATCGAAGCGACTATTGGCAATGCCAAGGCCTATCTTGAGATCATGGAAAACGAAGATGGTTTTGCTAACTTTCTGTGGAACTATGTTGACGGTAAGCCACTGCAGAACAAATGGAAGGGTATGAAAGATATCCCCGCTGACACAGAATTGTCGAAGCAACTGTCCAAAGATCTCAAAGCGCGCGGCTTTAAGTTCTGTGGTCCGACGATTGTCTATGCCTTCATGCAAGCCGTCGGTATGGTCAATGATCATGCGACGAGCTGCTTTCGCCATAAAGAGGTGAAGAAACTCGTTCAGTAGTGCGTTCTCTTTTTTCTGGCCTGTTGGTGTGTGGCTCGCCATTATGCACACCAAATACCAACCAAAGAAAAATAAGAGAGGATTGTCATGACGAATTTGTTTGATGTCTCGGGGAAGACAGCGCTAGTGACCGGTGGGTCGCGCGGCATTGGTCTGATGATCGCACGTGGTTTTGTCGAGAACGGGGTTAAGACCTATATCTCGTCGCGCAAGGCGCAAGTATGCGACGCGGTGGCCGACGAGCTTTCTGAAATTGGCACCTGCATCTCCCTTCCGGCAGATCTGTCCGACATGAGCGACGTCGAGCGTCTCGCTAATGAAATCAAGGAGCGTGAAGATAAGCTCGATATCTTGGTCAATAATGCCGGGGCTACTTGGGGCTCAACACTCGATGAATTTCCCGAAAGCGGTTGGGACAAGATCATGACGATCAATGTCAAATCGCTGTTCTTCTTGACCCAAGCCTTGGCCGATCATTTGCGCAAAGCAGCCAGCGCAGAAGACCCTGCCCGCGTGATCAATATCGGTTCCATTGACGGTCTACATGTGTCGGCTCTCGAGACTTATTCCTATGCCGCCAGCAAATCGGGCGTTCATCACCTTACCCGCATGCTGGCGCGCAATCTGGCCAAAGATAACGTCAATGTGAATGCCATCGCGCCGGGCCCGTTTGAAAGCAAGATGATGGCGCAAACGCTCAAAGATGCCGGTGATCATATCCGCGCCTCCAACCCACGCGGGCGGATCGGTGAACCGGACGACGTGGCGGGAACGTCGATTTTTCTGTGCTCACGCGCTTCGGCTTACATTACCGGGGCGGTTATTCCGCTGGATGGCGGTATCGTGAATTGCAACTAAAACTAGCGGCTTGCATTTGATATCTGTAAAGATCGCGTCTGCTCTCACTATATGACAAATCATTTCAATGGGGATCGCTTGGCACCGCCTGAGAAATGAAATAAGAGTGTTGTGATTGGGGTAAGTCCTTGATGACTCAGGTCTTCAAGGATCGCCTCGGGCAACGGGAGGGTAGATTTTGACCGAAGTGGTGATTAGCGGAACAGGGCTTTATACGCCCGAGCAATCCATCTCGAACGAAGAGCTTGTTCTTGCATTCAACCAATATGTCGATCTGTTCAATGAAGAAAATGCCGTGGATATCGAAGCGGGTCAGTGCGAACCCCTCTCCCATTCCAGTGTCGAGTTTGTCGAGAAAGCTTCCGGGATAAAGAGCCGCTTTGTTATGAACAAGGACGGTATTCTAGACCCTAAGCGCATGTGCCCGAATATTCCTGAACGTGCCGATGAGGACCTATCGATCCTCGCAGAAATGGGCGTCGATGCAGCAACCAAAGCTTTAAAACAGGCAGACCGAACGGCGGCAGATGTCGATGGTGTCATCGTCGCATGCTCAAATTTGCAGCGAGCCTATCCGGCGATTGCGGTCGAAGTTCAAGACGCCTTGGGGATAGAAGGTTTTGGGTTTGACATGAATGTCGCGTGCTCGTCAGCCACATTTGGTGTGCAAGCCGGCGCTGATATGATCCGTGCCGGGAGTGCCCGTTCCATTCTGGTTGTTAATCCTGAAATCTGTTCGGGCCATCTCAATTTTCGCGACCGTGACAGTCATTTCATTTTCGGTGACGTGGCCACCGCAATATTGCTCGAAGCCGAAGGTGCCGCCCATTCTAACAATCAATGGCGCATCCGTGGCACCAAATTGAAAACGCAATTTTCAAACAATATCCGCAACAATTTCGGTTTTCTCAACCGTGCCGCGCCGGAAGGGATTGGTGCGGTCGACAAATTGTTCGTGCAGCAAGGCCGTAAGGTCTTCAAAGAAGTCGTGCCAATGGTGGCTGAATTGATCGTCGAGCATCTGGGTCAGGTCGGGCTAAAACCGGACCAAATTAAACGCATGTGGCTGCATCAAGCCAATATCAACATGAACGAGCTGATTGCCAAACGGGTCTTGGGCCGCGAGGCTGATAAAACGGAATCGCCGGTTATCCTAGACACTTATGCCAATACCAGCTCCGCCGGCTCGGTCATCGCGTTTAACAAATATTCCGATGACTTTAGCGAAGGCGACATCGGCATCATCTGCTCATTTGGCGCAGGCTATTCCGCTGGCTCGGTCATTGTCGAGCGCTTGCACTGAGGCTGACCGGCCTTAAGGATCGAGCGGCGACTTGCGAACATGAACAATTTTGAACGTATGCTGTTCGCCATCATCCTCAGTGACCGACAAATAATCTCCAACAAATAGAGGATGGGTGGAGAGGCGAAAGATCGGCTCACCCTCCTCTGCATCAGTGTGCGGATAATGAAAGCGCCAATGCGTTCCGTTGTGGGTTAGATGACCGTGTTGTTCTTCTTCGCCATTCCAAAACCGAACGACTGTACAATCTTCGCGCTTTTCACGCCATTCCTCCAAGTCCAACATCCCTTTTTCGTCCAAAGGTGCATTAAACTCGTAGCCATGGCTTGAACTGCCTTCCGGATGGCCTTCTTCACGAGCCAATTCCATACGAATATGCTGTAGCGACATAGCCGAACCTTTCTCAATAATATTTTAGTGAGCCATGAATACCGGGATGGTGGCATCGTTTAGCAGTTTACGTGTCGCGCCACCGAAGATGAATTCGCGAACGCGGCTATGACCATAACCACCCACCACAACGAGGTCGGCTTTAAGGTCAGCTGCAATGGCGAGCAAGCGCTCTCCTGCGTCTTTTCGATCTGCGCCATCAATGCAAGATTCCGCTTTGACGCCGTGATAACCAAGATAGGCGAGAGGCCCGGCCAAGCTTTCACGGGCTGCTTGCTCGTCATTCGATACCGCAACCAGTGTTACGCTCTCGGCAGAGCGATAGAACCCGCGTGCTTGTCTAAGCGCGGCCGCTGCTTCTTCGCTGCCATCCCAGCCAATCAAAATGCGTTTGCCGACGCTTTCCGGTGCCTCCTCGGGCACAACTAGAATCGGCCGGCGGCAATTAATCAACAGGTCCGGCATGATGCTTTTAAGCTCCACACTCAAAGGTGCTGATTGATGGGCAAAGACAATTAGATCTGTGAGCTGACTTTCATCGTGCAGTGCTGCCAAGAGCGGTCCGCGTTTCTCATAGAAAGCAAGGGATGGCGGACGGCTCAACTCTTGATGCTCAACCATCGGGATTTCACCAAGGCCGGCCATTTCAGCGCTGGTCTTCTTCGCGGCTTCGGCTCGTTCTTTGGCGGCTTTCTCAACCGCATCAATGATATCTTGGGCAATCAAGCCGCTATACCCTTCACCCATAACGGGGACAAATTCCGTCGCTTCTCCGCGCGCGAATAGGGCATCAATATGGGCATTCAGCGATTTTGAAATAACAATAGCTGTTTGCAAAACCGTCCGATCACGCTCGTGGCCGGTTACTGGCACTAATAGCCGATGAATAGACATAATATTTCTCCCAAGCCAATTTTGATAATCATAGCCTAGGTGTGGCACATCAATCCATCATTGATCTAGGTCAAGAATAGTAACCAAAGTGCTTTTTGGGAGTTATTTGCGCCGCCAAGGGCGGTTTGAGCGGCGTCGAGCGGTTTCGAACTCCAACAATTGATCTTCAACTTTACGGTTGAGTGATCCACGGGGGAACTGGCCTTTACGACCGCGCTCACCGGCTGCAAGACCTGTCAGAATTTGAAGGGCTTCATCGACGTGGTCGACCGCCCAAACATGGAACTTTTTGGCGGCTACCGCTTCAACGACATCTAATCGCAACATGAGGTCAGAGACATTCTTTGACGGAATGATCACCCCTTGAGTGCCATCGAGACCACGCGCTGAACAGATGTCAAAGAAGCCTTCAATCTTTTCATTGACGCCACCGATGGCGTGCACTTCACCGGGTTGAGATAAAGCCCCGGTGATCGCAATGCCCTGCCTGATCGGCACATTGGCAATCGAAGACAGTAATGCACAAAGTTCAGCACAGGATGCGCTGTCGCCATCGACAAAACTGTGCGATTGCTCAAACACTAGTGTGGCGCTTAAGGATAAAGGTTGGTTGGGGACGTAGCGGGATTGTAGAAATCCAGACAACACCATGACGCCTTTTGAGTGAGATGAACCTGAGAGGTCTACCTCAGACTGAATATCAACCACTTGCTCAATGACAGTGCGGTGGCCGTCGCCCATGCGAGCCCGCGCGGTGATGCGCGAAGGACGACCAAAGGCTTGGTTGAGACCGGAAACCACCAGGCCATTAATCTGGCCAACTTTTTTACCGCTGGTATCGATCTGGACAAATTCGCGCAAGATATATTCGTGCGACCTTTCGCGGATTTGGCTGTTACGACGATCACGGGCTTTGGTGGCTTGATCAACATCTTCAGCCATCACACGGACATGACCGTTCACAAGCGCCCAATGATCGGCCTCGATCATCAGGTCTTTTATCGGTGACAGTAGCAGCGAGACTTTCTCGGCATCTTCTGCTTCGCGCGCACTTTCTTCCACCAAGCGACCTAAGGCGCCGGCAGAAAACGAACGCATCGAGTGTTCGCGGGCAATGGTCGCCAGCAATTGACAGAATTCCTTGTCAGCGTTGTCATCTCTCGGCATGTCCTCGCTGAGGTCAGCAAGGACTTTGAAGAATTCATCGAATTCCCCATCGAGAACCGTCAGACGATAGTGAAGATAGCGATCACCGAGCAAAACCACTTTGCATGTTAATGGGATCGGCTCGGGCTCAATGCCCTCATGGCCATATTCACCGTACCAGGCGCCCGGCATATCTACAGTTATCTCACCTGATCTGAGGCTACGCTTCAAAACGTCCCACCCCAGTGGCATTTGCAACAGTTCTTCAACGTCAAGGACGAGGAACCCACCCATAGCGCGATGGAAGGCACCGGAGCTTATGGCTGACAAATCGTGTGCGGGTCCGGCAATATCGGAACTCGGTTTGATGGACCCTACTAGGCGTCCATAGGTTGGATGGTTTTCAAGATGAACCGGCGCGCCAACATTGCCACCACGGGTAAATACGACGTTCACGTCATATTTGTGAAAGATGTTTTCTCCTCCACCGCCCAGGCGCGATAGGACACTCGATTCTTCATCGTCGTCTTCACCGGCGAAGACTTCGATGTTCTCCATCACATCATCGAGCATGGCTTTGAAATAGCGGTCGATCTTTTTGCCGCCACCAAATGTCTTGTTAACTGGGCCAAAGGCTTTCCCAACCGCATGAGAACAGACTTGCTCCTGAAGCTCCTGGGTCATTTGTTTTGACCGGCGCTCCCATTCGGGCAAACGTTGGATGATGGCTTGAAGTTCTTCTTCGAGCTGTTCGACGATGATCTCGAGACGGCGGCGTTCGCCGGGCGACAACGTATCCATCTCGGCTTCGGTCATCGGTCGACCATCGCGCAACGGCACCATCTTAAAGCCAGATCCGGTCGAGGTAATTGTAACGTTTACGGCATCGGCCTTATCTTGCAGAGCTTGGATGGCATCATTGGCTTCGCGGTCGATTGATTCCAGACGCGCCTGATATTCGTCGCTGTCAAAAATAGCCGGGATGGTTTGGCGAAGATTAGCCACCGCATTGGCCATGGCTTTTTTGAACTTTGGTCCAAGACCGGATGGCAGGTTTAGAGCTTGGGGTTTGCGCGGGTTTTGGAAATTATAGACATAGACCCAATCATTGGGGGTCGGCATGTCTTCGGCCAAAGATTCCAGATGGCGCACCAATGTGGACGCGTAACCGGAATCTTGGGAATTAACAACAAAGACATTGTAACCGGGACGCACAATCGAGGCAGCAAAGTCGAGCGCTTCAGACGCCCGATCTTGACCGATCATGACAGCCGAATCAGGTA
>JAJFIN010000320.1 GCA_021774955.1 Alphaproteobacteria bacterium
CACACCACCACCCCCACCACAACCCCCCCGAGGCCAACCCCCAGGATGATCCTTTGAGGCGGGCGTGAGGTTTTTTCGCTCACACCGGTGCGTGCGGCCCATGGTTCGAGACGCGCCTTTTAGGCGCCCTCACCATGACGCTTCTATTTAAATCAACGTCATCCTGAGGAACGCGCGTTAGCGCGTGTCTCGAAGGGTGGGCACAACACGCAACCTTTCTATTTCTTAAACCTAAAGATCTGTACCGTGATTAAAAATACTATATGCTTACCGCAAGAATGACATGGGCATTGTGATTCGATTTTGAGTTTATAATCGAGCCCGCCCATGGCACCAAAGAAGACTAACAAGCCTGAATACCTCTCAAGCGACGAGCTTTACTTTGAGTATAAGTCAGCCGCCGGTCTGTTGACGCCGGTGCAAGTTGGCTGTCTGCAAGCGCGCGGGGTGAGCGCCGAGGCGATGACCGCGCTCTCGGGCCCGGCGCGGGCGGCGGTGGACTTTAACGGACGTTTTTATACGCCAGTCAATGACGCGCCGGAGAGCGAGCGCTCGACCCTGATCTTCCCGGCCTGGCGCGATGAATACCTGCTTGACCTTGTCGCCTGGTGCCCGCGCACGGGGCGGATGGCCGTGCGGCTGGGCCGTGAATGCCTGCTTGGCTTTGACTGTCTGCACGGCTGGCATGATTTCCTAAAGCCCCTGCGCGTGTTCCGCGATCCTTTGACCTGGCTCGTGCATGACATGGAAGGCTTGGTCGTGCTCGAGCCTGAGGCCGTGTGGCAGGTGTTATGGCGGTTCGAACATTTCCGTACGGATGATGAGCGTCACGCCCGCGAGCTGCGCGCCTTGCTGACACCGAAACCGCGAAACGTAGAAATAATGTTTCCAAGACCTTGCCTATCTGCCGGGCCTCCCACGCCCTCTCTTGTTGCTGATATTGGCCAACCGCCCGATAAGGGTACCCTAGGGGTGGTTGGGCCAAAGAAAGTAACAAAAGCGGAGTGGGAGGTTAAGCCAATCACTAAAAAGAAAGACCCCCAAAATGAAACCGACCCCCAACATACCAAGGGGGCCGCTCAATCCCCCGGCGCCGACAAAACCTGTTCTCGTGTCCACTGAGGTGCCGTTCGATGACACCGAGCTGATCAGCTTGGCCGAGGCTGAAGCCGAAGCGCGCCTGGTCGTGCCAGATGTGCCTCAAGACGCGTCCCCTGAACCCAAAACCAAAAAACGTCTGATCGATAGTCCGCGTTATCAATTCGTCAGTGCCGAGACGCTTCAGGCGACGCGCTTTACGCCGCTTGAATTTTGTGTTGACCGGGTGTTGGTGCCGGGCCTGACGGTGCTGGCCGGGCGGCCGAAAGAGGGCAAGTCATGGCTGGCGCTGGAGCTGAGCTATGCGATTGCTCATGGCACGGTGGCGCTGGGCCAGCTGGCGACGGTGCCGGGCGATGTGCTCTATCTGGCGCTTGAGGACAATCGCCGCCGCCTGCAAGATCGCCTGAGCAAGATCCGCGCCGGTGAGGAATGGCCGCCGCGGCTTGCCTTTGGGTTTGACTGTCCGGCGCTCGACAAAGGCGGGCTTGAACTGATCGCCGATTGGTGCAGGCGGGCCGATAAGCCCAAGCTCGTGGTTGTCGATGTCTTTGCCCGGGTGCGCCCGAGTGCGGCCTCCGGCACCTCGGCCTATGAGGCCGATTATGCCGCCACGGCGCCGTTGCAAGAGTTTGCCGTCAAGCAGGGGATCGCTATCGTCCTTGTACACCATACCCGCAAGATGGCCGCCGACGATCCGCTCGAAGAGGTCTCCGGCACCAATGGCCTGACCGGCGCGGCCGATACGATCTTGGTGCTCAAACGCGAGGCTATCAATTCGGGCGACGCGGTGCTCTATGGCCGCGGCCGCGATATCCCCGAGTTTGAAATGGCGCTGGCGTTCTCGAATGACGATTGCCGCTGGCGCCTCGTGGGCGAGGCGGGGAGTTTGCGGGCGTCGAAGGAGACGCAGGCGATCATCGATGTGCTCGAGGCGGCGGGTGAGCCGATGGGGCCGAAGGCGGTGTGGGAGGCGCTGGAGGGGGTGGCGCTCAAGACGGTGCAGAAGCGCATGAAGAGAATGGCGATGAAGGGAGAGATCGCCAGAACGAGCTATGGCAGTTATACATTGGTCGGTCTTGGCGGTCTGGAGGTCTTGATGGAGTAACTTTAGGAGTTTGTAACGTTTGAAGGGCGCAGGACCGACAAACCGACAAGACCGACATGTGATGAGGGCGCTTGGATAGGGTGTCAGTTAGAAAATGGAATAACAGCTCAAACAGGCTTATTGAGTTTCTTTGGTTTCTATCTCTTCAAATTGCTCTTCGAATTCCCGAATATAGTTTTGGAGAGTCTTCTCAACTCTCCAACCACTATATTCAAGGGCTCGCTCGTTTAACATATTTTTTTGCCGTATATCCTTTGCAAGTTCCAAAGCATTCATCCCTAAATGCGCCGTATCTTCCGCGATGTTTTGTTCGACATTTCCGCCAACATCTATAAGAAACTGCGTCTTCTTTTCTGCTAGGCTTATTTTTGATGGGAATTGCAGGATGGTATCTAATAAGGTTCTGTCGAGAAACTTGTATGCTTCGCTTTTCGGTATTGTTGGTAGTTTTGGCACTGCTTTGATCTCCTTACCCCCAAAACCGTCGGCTGTTATGTGTTTGTTATGTAGGTACAAACATTCTGTGCATTCGGTTGCGAAATCCTCGAAAAGGACCGCAAGCTGTATCGAGAGAAACTCCCGCGCATCATTCTTACGGTCTTTCTCTTGTTTGACGTTGTGCCACCAATTCAGGCCAGCCCAGATCGACCCGCCGCCTAATATGCTACCTAAGAAAGCCGGTAGCGCGTCCGCGATAAAACTCCAGAATCCAGTCATCGTCACCCCATTCCCACCTGTTGTGGGTTAACGGTCATGGCGACGCCGCCTTTCTTGATGCTCTTCTGCCATGGGTTGAGCCTTTGAAGGCCAATCGCAAGAACTTGAAATAAGCTTCGGTGAGATGGCCCTCTGATGAGTTTTGGTTTCTTGTTCGACTTGATGCCGTCTCGGTCCAGTTCATAAATCCGGGTTTCGGCTTCAGGGAATATGTGGGTATAAAGATATTTACTTATGTGGACGGAATTGTTTTCTAGTCCCTTGACCAAAGCATCCACGACATCATCTGGCATGTGAGGCGGTGCGCCGTCTTTGTAAGATAATAAGTCCTGCTTCAGCTTCTCGTGCGTCATTTGATCATTATTAAAGAGGGGTACAGGATCTGAGGTTTGCGTCGTAGCTTTGGTCTCAACAAAGGCGACTTCGTAGGAGTGATTTCGCTTCCGTCTTCGTATAAATAGGCCGTCTACTTTTTGAATACCATTTGGCTGCGACGGAAGCTGAGTCCACCCGTCTGCGACAAACATGAGCGCGGTGATCATTTCACCGATCTTACCGATGGCATGTGACCCGTAACCATCACTGTTGTCGAACGTCAATCCGAGATGTCCATTTTTGGCCGCAGGCAGATAGTCGATCTTCGGGTTTATCGGTTGTCGGCGTTTCAAATACCGAACTGACCCAAATGCCACACCGATACCGGCGGCGATCAGGCCACTCACCACAAGAACTTGAACGATCGCACTAATTTCTAGAAACCAGTTCAACAAACCATCCACCATTGTCTCTTCCCCCTAATCTACCCATGCGGGTATTTTGTCTCACTCTCTCCCTTGAGTCTAGGTGTGTGTTTTATGCGTTTGGGTTTTCAGGACTTGTCGTCGGATTTGCGTGTTCGTCCCACAAGGCGAGTTTGAAAAAGGCGGTGCGGCCAGTTTCCCTGGTGACGGATTGAAGCAAGCTTGCTAGGGAGATGCCGTTCTTCTTTGCACACTTTCGTAAGTACCAAAGATTGTAGGGTGTGAAGACCATTGCGACGAGGAGCCCGAAGCCCGGTGGTGAGAGAAAGAATAGTTTAGCACTGAAAAAGTATTCGCCAGTGGTGATGAGATCCCACAACATCATGCCACCAAACACAACGGTTCCAATCAGCGCCATCAACACTGTCCAAAACACAAACTTAGCGAGCCACATCTTGGCGGCGAAGGAGAGGATGGTTTTCACGGTGTGCGTCTCCCGGTAGCTGGTCCCTCGCGTGGCCCTCACGCTTGTCG
>JAJFIN010000033.1 GCA_021774955.1 Alphaproteobacteria bacterium
AGGGGGAGCGGGTGGCCTGGGCAAATCACAAATTTTGGGAATGGTGTCATGTCAGAGTATCAAGCAACAATAAACTGGTCGCGCGGGGAGCAAGATTTTCTCGGCAATAAATATTCACGCGGACATATTTGGGCTTTTGACGGCGGTATCGAAGTTGCAGCATCGGCTTCTCCCAGCGTCGTTCCACTACCAATGTCAGTTGAAGCGGCTGTCGATCCAGAAGAAGCCTTTGTCGCTTCTCTTTCGTCGTGTCATATGCTGTGGTTTCTGGCTCTTGCCCAACAAAAGAAGTTTGTGGTTGATTCTTATGCCGATACGGCATCCGGTGTGATGGCGAAAAACACCGAGGGTAAAATCGCGATGACCGAGGTGACATTAAGACCAGAGATTGTCTTTTCTGGCGACCAGGTGCCTTCAGACGAAGATTTGGACACGCTCCATCACAATGCCCACGAAAAATGTTTTATTGCGAACTCAGTCAAGACCGATATTAAGATTGAACCACAAAGGTAAGCGTGTAGGGGCGTGTTATGAAGTTTCATTTTCTATTTGTTGTCGTGGGCATAATGGGAAGCGTTGCTTTTTTACCAAACGCTTCGGCCATGGCCGACAAACAAACCACCCGTCTGGAGCCGCTGACGATCAAAGGCGAAAATAAGGAATATCATTTTCTTGTCGAGATTGCCGACAGCTCGTCTGAACGCCGTCGTGGGTTGATGCACCGCGAAAATTTGCCGATCGATAATGGTATGATCTTTTTGTTTGATGATCCGGCACCGCTTTCCTTCTGGATGAAAAACACGTTGATCCCGCTCGACATTATGTTTCTGGATGAGCGCGGGGTAATCCAGCACATTCACCGCAACGCAGTGCCACATTCGCGTGAGCATATTGCACCTGATGACCCCGCCATTGCCGTGCTTGAAATCAATGGCGGTCTGAGTGACACATTGGGCATCAAAGTCGGTGACCGAGTGGTCCATCGTGCGTTTTCTGGAGCGCAATGAGATATGGCACCCCTGAACGACGACGATATTGACGACAATGCACCGCCGGGGTTTGAGCCAAGCCGTACGCGCGGGCCGTTCACCACCCATAATGGACCTTATTTTCACAAAGTGACAGACGAAGGCTTTTGGCATGGCTTTCGGGTGCGCAAGCGCCATTGCAATTCACACGGCATCTTGCACGGTGGCATGTTGATGGCTTTTGCCGACGGTCTATGCGGGACGGCGGTGTGGCGCGAGACCCAATCGCGGGCCGTGACCGTGCGCATGAACAGCGATTTTCTGGACATGGGACGGCCGGGCGACTGGATCGAAGGGACAGCAAAGGTTACCCGGGCGGCAAAGTCTGTTGCCTTTGTCGAGGGGACGGTGACTTCCGGATCGCGGACGCTGCTCACGGTCAGCGGTGTCTTCAAGCTGTTTCGGCGCGAAGGCCGATCTAGCTAAGAGCTATTCCTAAGGGTCTGAAAATTAACCGTTTGAATGCCTTGCTCTGCTAAGGCATATCGTGTATTCCCATCGCGGCTTTCGGGGCATGGCGCAGTCTGGTAGCGCACCTGGTTTGGGACCAGGGGGTCGCAAGTTCGAATCTTGCTGCCCCGACCAATTGATCTAAGATGGGTTCGTTGTAGCCGTTTTGAGGAGAGCCTCTATGCACGCACGGATTTATCAGCCGACCAAAACCGCCATGCAATCGGGCAAAGCAAACACCGCAAAGTGGGTGCTGGATTTCGATGCGGAAACGGCAAAGCGCATCGACCCGTTGATGGGCTGGACTGGCTCCGGCGATATGAACGGCCAAGTGCGGATGACATTCGCGTCAAAAGAAGAAGCCGTCGCTTATGCCAAGGCGCACGCAATTGCGTTTCAAGTCGTCGATCCTCAAATTCGCAGACCAAAACCTAAAGCGTATGCGGATAATTTTCGTACCGACCGCAAAGGCACTTGGACCCATTAAGCAGTGCTGGTGGGAACGCGCGCTTTGCATTTAAGACCCCGTAGCTCAGCTGGATAGAGCAACGGATTTCTAATCCGTAGGTCGCAGGTTCGAATCCTGCCGGGGTCGCCATTTCTTAGATGTCCCTACCGGAGATAGAGTGTCTCATTTGCGGCATGGGTCATGTTGGTCTTGGGAGGGTGGGCCAGCATCGCATTATGAATATCGAAACAGATGCATCTCCTTATTTTTCTGAGACGATTTCACTCAGTCCCGCATAATCGTTTTGACGAAGATCCTCAATAATTGTGGCAACATCATCCGGTTCGGCACCCACCGAGTTCAGGACAATACCACCCAATTGAAGGCTTGCTTCAATTGTTTCTGGAACGACTGCCGTTGCCCCCAGGAGCTCCAATTCGCGGCTATGGCTATTGTCTCGTGCCCTGACAAATATCTGAAGGTCTGGTGCAATTTCTTTGAGCGCGGAGACCAGTCGGCTAGCGGAAGCTGGTTGATCTATTGTGACCACGGCGGCTTTGGCTCGGCCCACACCAGCGGCTCTCAGAACTTCAATTTGACTGGCGTCTCCAAAAAACAAAGGAAAGCCGATCCTCCTGCACTTCGATACGCGGTTGGAGTTGAGATCGAGCGCAACATATGAAATTCCGCCAATGGACAGGACGTTGGCAATTGTCTGACCAACGCGCCCAAAGCCTGCAATGAGTACGTGATCGTGCAAGCTGTCATCGATGTCATCAGCGCTGGCTTCGGACTTTTGCTCCCGCTGCGAAAGATATTTGAAGCCGAGATTCCCGAGGAAAGCCATAAATGGTGTGGCTGTCATCGTAAGTGCGATCACCGCCAATAGCATTTGTGTGGTCTCAGCGGGAAGGACCCCTAGTGTGCTGGCCAGTGCAAACAGAATAAATCCAAATTCACCACCTTGCGAAAGCATCGTCCCGGTTTGTAGGGCTGTGGAAAGTTGTAATCCAAAGCCCCGGCCTAGGAGTGTGGTGATTATACTTTTGCCGATAAGAATAGCGATAACCAGAAGGGCAATCTCGCCGAAATGAGTTTGGACAATTGGAATGTCGATGGACATACCGACGGTCATGAAAAAGAGGCCAAGAAATATTCCGCGGAACGGTCGAATATCTGCTTCAACTTGATGCTTATATTCGGTTTCTGAGAGTATCAGACCAGCAAGAAAGGCTCCAAGGGCCATCGATAATCCGCCCAATGACATAAGCCACCCGGTGCCCAGAACAGTGAGCAATGTCGTTGCGACGAAAAGCTCGGAACTATTTGTCGCTGCTATAAGCCGATATAGGGGGCGGAGGATCAATCGACCCAATGTGACCACCAGCGCCAGCGCCACAGCCGCTCTCAGCGTTGCGCCTCCGACGGCGGCAATAAAGGACCCTTCGCCTTGAGCCAAAAGGCTCACGAATATTAATAGGGGGATGACGGCGATGTCTTGCAGGAGCAATATGGCAAAAGAAACTTGCCCAAACCTGGTCGCTCGCTCTCCCCTTTCTGTCAAAAGCTGGAGGACAAATGCGGTAGACGACAAAGCCAAGCCACCTCCGATAATGGATGCGGTTTCCACGCTCGCTCCGCCCCACCAAGCTATGACGCCAATGAGGAACCAGGTGAAAATGACCTGCAATGATCCCAGTCCAAAGACGTATTTCTTGAGAGCACGTAAACGCGCAAACGATAGATCGAGGCCAATCATGAACAGAAGGAATATGACTCCGAATTCGGCCAGCGCATGGGCGCTTTCTGATTCGTGAATGAAGGCCAACCCGTGTGGGCCTATGAGCAAACCAGCAGCCAGGTATCCAAGGACTGGACTAGACCGTAAGCGTTGAAATACGGGGACGATCACGACTGCGGCGACTAGAAAGATCAAGACATCACGGGTAATTTCAGAGTCGTTCAAACATGTTCTCCAATTGGTTTGCTATTGCATTCAATAAGCTACCAGTTTGTGAGGACAATTACAGGCGAATGTTATTGGGAGCCTCTAAATGGGGTTTGCGTAAACTTCAATTAGAGAGCTCACTTTGATGACCAGCTTTTCCAAGGAATACCCTTTTTTTGGTGATTTAGGGGATTAGCTCAAACGCGCTTGCTAAATGGATCGCTAGGACGATAGAGCGGCAATTAATTCTGCAGAACTAGGATCATGAGAGGGCAGGATGACCAGATCTGGCAATTGCTTTTTTAGCGCGTGGACCTTGGCGAAAGAGGATCGCAAAAGCGCCTTATCTCCCGTTCCGGGAACTTGGTTGTTCATCAACAGTTCGGTTTCATAGGTCAGGTCGCCGACCAGGAGAAGCGGTGGCATTTCGGATGACCGCAACAACATGGACATAGACCCAACTGTGTGTCCGGGTGTTGGGAGCAATATGAGCGAGCCATCGCCCATCACATCGAAACAGCCGCCAAAGGGCGCGAATAATGGATCCTCGGTTGGTGCAAAAATGATCGGGCACCAATTCGCGCCCGGCAGTTCGATATGTTCGCGCAAAATCCAATCCCATTCTGGATGTGGCCCGGATAATTGTTGCCACTCGTCGTGACTGACCAGTAACTCAGCCTGCGGAATATCTGCGATGCCACCAACGTGATCGAAGTGTAGATGCGAGATGACCGCTTTACGCACATGAGCAGCATCAAAACCGAGTGCATTGAGTTTGTTTTTCAAGGTCTCCTCTGGCTCAATGTTCAATTGGAATATCTTGGGCAAAAGAAACCGGCCGATCGGGCTGTCGATATAGTTTACATCCGTCTTTATCGCGGGATCCAAACCTGTATCGAACAGGACGAGGCCATCACGATGCTCAATTACGTAGGCACTAATCGGCACCGTTATCCAGCTTTGCGATGTCATTACCCACAATAGTCTGGGTAACCAACTTCCGTAGCGATGCTCATTGTGTTGTCCGGCGGTGCCGGTTGAGAAAACATGGACGGATTTAATGGGTTGCTCAACCGACATGGCGATATCTATTGCCTCGTTTTGGTATCGTGGTTTCTATTGTGCTATGAGAAATGAAATTACTCTAATGAGAATGATGTTTCTCTATCTAGCTGATGAGGCGATGCTCTGTATTGATCGTGATCAACACGAACCAGTAAATTAGTATCAGCGATTACAAATAACCTCGCTCGCTGTGTGAACGTTGGCTCGACATGAGTAGTTTATTTACAACATTCCCATTGTCTATTGAACCCAACGTAGTTGTGAGAGAAGTCTGAGATGACAGATGTTGATAAGATTACAAAAGGCGGCTGCCATTGTGGCGCGGTGCGCTACGAAGTGAAAGGTCCGTTACGCGATGTGGTCAATTGCCATTGTAGTATGTGCCAGCGTTTGCATGGCGGTTTTGGTCCGCATACAAAAGCGCGCAAGGTGAATATCACTATTGCCAAAAGTGACGGCCTTGCCTGGTATCAAACTTCGAATGTGGCGCGACGTGGTTTTTGCCGAGAATGCGGATCAGGCTTGTTTTGGGAGCCGTTTGAATTGGATGCGACCGGCATTATCGCAGGTACGCTCGATGGTCCTACAGGCCTGAAAACCATGGGGCACATTTTTGTCGGTGAGAAATCGGACTATTATGAGATTTCTGACGCGCTGCCTCAATTCGAAGGGTCTTCTGACGGTGAGCTGGTAAACGATTATAAGTAGGAATTGCTGATGCAGTTCACCAATGCCGCGGAATTATCCCCGAGCCGGCAGGAAATTCGAATTTCGAAGGGCTGCGGCTGATCCAAGGACAATAATCAGGGCGATTGGGAAAATCTCGAAGAATGTCATCGGCATACGGATGAAGGGATTTGCATAGCGTACTTTCATGGCTTCCATCTCGGTTATTTTTTGTTCGAGATCAATGCCGGTCACACCTGCCGCTTCGCTGGCTTTGACTATACCAGCAGTGTAATTCTCCATGAAAGTGTAATCAGTGGCGAATAGATAAACTTCCCAGCCGACAACATAAGTGATACCCGCAACCACCGCCATGCCGAGGCCGAAGGTGAATGCGGTTTCAAATTTGATGACACCGCCGAGTTCGCGGTCGCGGTAACGTTTGATGCCGATGAATAGAATTGACAGCGCCACAATGGTAACGAGAAATCCGAGCCATTCCATCGAGCGCACGGCTTCATACCGCGAGAGAACAGTAAACATGATTGCGTTGGAGATGGAGAGCGCGCCTGTCATAGCGCCATATGCCAAAATGATTTTTTTCACCGGTAAAATCCTCTCACCCCTGTTGATATCACACTTATGAAGAACAAAATGCCAGAGATTTGGCTATCGCCCAAAAGGGTGAATTGGCTTGTTTCAGCCCGTTGAGGGGGATTAGGGGATTAAGTTTAGTAACTTGGCTTTGTGAATCGCTTGGGTGCGCCGTTCGACCTCAAGCTTTTCAAACAAATTGGCAATATGAGTTTTGATGGTGTTAGGGGAGATCCCCAGATTTCGTGCGACCTCCTTATTGCTGTACCCCACGACCAATAGCTCCAATACTTGGAACTCTCTATCCGTCACACCCAGCGATTTCAACGCAGCATCGTTGCGCGTGAACGTGTCGGAGTGGACTTTTCTCGTCAAATGAAAACCGGCCCATATCCCCAATGCGGTGAAGCCCAACGCGATCAGCGCAATATAAATTTCCGTGGAAAAGATACGCAGCGCGTATTTGTATTCGAGCCAATCAAGAGCGATGGCGGCGATGGCAATGGCGAGCCCGTAGAGGATGATGATCTTTTTCATGGGACTATTTTGATTGATAACGCGTGCGATTGCTAGATCCCGTAACGGTCTCTCTTCTTTGTCAACAATCTAGACCGACCAAAATGCCGATATCGACTTCTTGCCAGAGCTGTTGGCTAGAGGTGAGGCGGGGGATAATCGTGGCAGGAATGTCGTCGAGAAATGGCGCGAGCGCTTCAAGAGTTTCTTCGGGAGGGATCGCACTTTCACCGGCATCGCTGATGATCAACTTTGCGACATTTATGTCGCGTGCGTGCATCGCTTCCAATGTCGAGATTGTGTGGCATTGGCTGCCAAGGTAATTTCCGGCGACGAGGATGGACGGGATATCCAAAGCGGCAATCCAGTCGGCAACAGTGTTATTTTTAGCGAGCGGAACAAAGGCGCCACCGACGCCTTCGATCAAAGTGGTGCCAGCGTATGTATTGATAACCTTCCGGCAACAGTCAACTAGGGCGTCGAAGTCTATTTCGCGTCCCTCGCGTTCAGCGGCGGCGTCCGGTGCCAATGGAGTGGTGAAGCGCCAGGGTGATACGGCGTCGATCGCGGCTTGCGTGATCGGCTTGCCCAAAGCCTCGAGAATAAGATGCGTGTCGCTTTCTTTGGCAGTTTCAGCATCGTAACCGGTGACGATGGGTTTCAGGACGGTGACTTTTTCGCCGCGCTGCCGCAAATGCCAGGTTAGCGCGCAGGTGACCAAGGTCTTGCCGATTTCAGTGCCCGTGGCGGTGATGAAAAAAGCCGTCATGCTACGGATCGTTCTGCATTTGATGTAAGGAGATCGGGAAAGCCTAATTTACGCATCTCGGACGCAAGGCCAAGGACATCTTCATCCCGGTGTGCGGCGGAAAAAGTCACGCGCAATCGGGCAGTGCCGGGGGGCACCGTTGGCGGTCTGATCGCGGAGATGAGGAAGCCCTGATCTTCGAGCTTCTGGCTCAATTGCAGTGCCGTCTCCGCATCGCCGACGATGAGGGGGATGATGGTTGATTGGGGCTCGGGTAACCCTAGCTCTTCAGCAAATATCCGTGCTTTGCGGAGTGGTGCCCCTCTTAGTGCAGGATCATTTTTGATGAGATCGAGAGCAGCCAAAGCGGCGGCCACGACGGCAGGGGGCAGACCGGTTGAGTAGATCAGGGTGCGGGCGCGATTTCTGATGAGATCAATGACTGGTTTTGACCCGCAGACATAACCGCCATAGGCGCCGACCGCTTTCGATAATGTGCCAGTATGAAGAGTGATGTCGACTGGTCCGTCATGGGCGAACGCAGAACCGCAGCCATCATCGCCAACCACACCGAAACCATGGGCGTCGTCGCTGACCAGCCAAGCATCGTGTTGGTTCGTGAGTTCTGTCAGCCTGTCGAGCGGGGCCAAATCGCCATCCATGGAAAAGACGCCCTCGGTGACGATCAGGCATCGGCGATATTGGTTTCTTTGTTCACTCAACAGCTCATCGAGCTGTGCCATGTCATTGTGGGCAAAGCGGGTGATATCGGCGCCGCTTAGATGGCTGCCAGCATAGAGGCATGAATGGGCTAGGGCGTCGATAAAGATAATATCACCCTCACTAGCAAAGGTTGGGATGGTGCCCGAATTGACCAGATAACCGCTGCCCATGACGCAGGCGTCTTCGCTTCCTTTGAGGGTTGCAAGGCGGTTTTCCAGGGTTCGGTACAGGCTGTTGCTGCCGGTCACAAGGCGCGAGGCGCCGGCTCCCAGCCCGTAGCGGTCGATTGCTTTGATCGCTGCTTCTTTAACCGCGGGATGTTGGGACAGACCTAAATAATCGTTGCAGCAAAAGGATATTAATTCCCGGCCATTGCGCTGTATTTTGGCGCCTTCCGTGCGATCACTATCCTGGATAGTACGGAAAAGGCTTTGATCCTGCAGCTTTGTTAGCTTTTCCTCAGCAAAGGCATCGATGCTCGGCATGTTATTTCCGTCCGTCTCTTCTTGATTGCAGACTTGAAGTTTTGTCGCGTGGATGCTTTTTACCAACGTTGTCCTCTGGACGCCGCACTCCACCATGTAATTGAAATTAGGGTATATGGCAAAAGACACCGCTGAGGGAAGCGCCAAAAAAGAAGATAAGCCGCGATGGCACAATGCCGCGCCGGATTGGTATCGCGATGGGGCGGCACATGTCTGGCACCCTTACACCCAAATGCAAACGACGGCACCTCCGCTGCCGGTGGTCGCGACCGAGGGTGTACGGATCAAACTCGCCGATGGTCGGGAGTTGATCGACGGTATTGGTTCGTGGTGGACCGCGTGCCATGGCTACAATCATCCGCGCATCGTTGCGGCCATGAGCGAACAACTAGAAACCATGCCACATGTTATGTTTGGGGGGCTTGGTCATGAACCAGGCTACAAATTGGCATCGCGTCTGGCAGGCCTCCTGCCGGGCGATCTCGATCATGTGTTCTTTTCCGACTCCGGTTCAGTTGCAACGGAAGTTGCGCTCAAGATGGCCGGTCAATATTGGATCAACAAAGGGGTTGAGGGACGATCCGGTTTCGTGGCTTTTACCAACGGTTATCACGGTGATACCTGGGGGGCGATGTCAGTGACCGATCCTGGTGGTGGGATGCAAAGTGTTTTTGAGGACCGTTATGACAATCGCTATTTGATCGATATGCCGGAGACTATGGCGGGACTTGGTCAAGTCGACGCCTTTTTGTCTGAACATAGCCACAAGCTTGCCGGGATGTTTATTGAGCCGATGGTTCAAGGGGCGGGAGGCATGAAGTTTCAGACACCAGAGATTCTTGCTGGTCTTTATGAGCTGGCGCAGCTTCACAATGTGTTGTTCATCGCCGATGAAATATTTACTGGGTTCGGACGTACCGGGACTATGTTTGCCTGCGAGCAGGCGGGGATTGTGCCTGATATCATCTGTGTAGGCAAAGCCATGACCGGCGGTGCGACTTCGCTGGCCGCGACCATCGCCCGCGGTCATGTCTATGAGGCGTTTCTGTCGGATGATCCGTCGAAGGCGCTGATGCATGGGCCGACCTATATGGCAAATCCTGTCGCATGTGCTGCCGCCAATGCGTCGCTCGATCTGTTTGAAGAGGAGCCATGGCAGAAACGTGTGCGCGCTGTTGAGGACCACATGGCCCAAGCTTTGGAGCGGTGCCGGTCGTTGACACACGTGCTCGACGTGCGGGTGAAAGGGGCTATCGGTGTCGTTCAACTGGATGAATTGCGAGATCTTGATTGGCTCAAAGTGCAATTTGTTGAGAGTGGAGTTTGGCTGCGTCCTTTCAGTGATATTATCTATCTAACGCCTTCGTTTAATATCGACGAGGTTGATCTGGTGTATTTGACTGATGCGATTGTTGCTGTTTTGACGGAATGGGATACACGTTAGTGCGTGACGCGCGGTTCAGCTTTAAGAGTAACTTAATTTCAAAATACCCGTATAAATAGTGATTGTTTCGCAATGAAGCGAATCGATAGCTTTAACAAGCACATTGTCAACAAAATTTTATTTGTCATAACCTGGTAACCATAATATTGGTTGTTGTGGGGAGAGCACTCTCGAGGAAGGTGCTTCGCGAAATTGGAAAACAAAGCGCGCCAACCGCGTAGCTTTGTCGCCATATTTATTGATTGAACTGTTTTTGAACACGTCAATCAAGGTGTGAAACAGATTGGCGAGGCAATAAAAGGGAACTTTACAGCTGACGCATCCATGTCAATTTCAGACATGCAATTTGCGTACATGCAAATTCGATAGCTTTTAGAGGCCCTAAAATCAGCAACGCCAATTTCAGGAAAACGTTTATTTGGTTAAGTGAGTAGTAAATTGGCTTCAACAACACACAATTTCGGTTGGCGTCATCCCTTGATGGCCTATTTGGTTTTGTTGTGCTCAGCCAGCGTGTTGTACTTTTTACTGAGTAGCTATGTCGGCGACGAGGTCAGAGATAATCTCTATGTGTGGTTGGAGTTTATCCAGAGCAATGAGCGGTGGCGATCACTTGCGTATTCTTTCCACAATTATTCCGGACCTTATGTAACTCTTTTAGTTGCATTTAGCTATTTGGACGGGCTGATTTCGAATCTTCATATTATCAAACTATTATCAGTATGCGGTGTTCTATTTGGTTCATACCTGATCTGGAAAATCGCCAGAGACTATGCCGATGAACGTATTCCACCAGCCATAATTGCGGGAGCATTTTTATTTACACCCACGATTGTCGTGAATTCTGCGGTTTGGGGGCAGGCGGACATTTTTTACTCCTGGCTCTTGATGTTGTCGTTATATTTGATATTGAAAAATAGACTTCTTGCATCAGTTGTCGTTTTTGGGTTGGCGTTTTCTTTTAAAATGCAGGCTGTCTTTTTCAGTCCATTTCTGTTGATGGTTTTCGTGCGAGACCGAAAATCTGTGCTGTATTTTGCGTTGATCCCAATTGTTTATTTGTTGGCAAATGCACCTCTGTTGTTGGCGGGGCGATCCTTGATAGACGTGCTTCTTATATATCCTTTGCAAGGGGCTGTTTCAGACAGACTTGCGACTCAATCGCCAAATCCGTGGTTTTGGATATACGGTGCGCTAAATGATTTTCCCGTTCTCTATGCCCGGCTGTATCCCTATCTAATCGCATTTGGTCTAGTCGCAACAAGCATCGCGGGGCTCGCGATTGCATCGCTTGGAATTTTCAAGAAAGAATTTTCAATCTATCAAAACATATTGGTGGCGACGCTTTGTGTTGCACTGATGCCGTTCTTGCTTCCCAAAATGCATGACCGTTTCTTCTTCGCTGCTGATTTATTCAGCATACTTCTATTTATTGTTCGCCCACGCTTATGGTCAATTGCAGCGGCATTTCAATTGGGATCTCTTTGTGCGTATGTTCCATACTTCATAAACGATTTTGCCAGCAAACCATTGGTGGTTGTGGGCCCAATGATCGGAAGCGTCTTTATAAGTTATGCAATCATGTCTCTCACCTTCCTTGTTGCGGTTGAATTCCAACTTCTGAGGATCGACTGGATGAGTAGATTGAGTAACATACTGAAAAAAATCGGATTGTTGAGGGCAGAACCTCAATCAACATGGGTGGTCTCTGATGGAGTATTGGATTTGAAGCCGGCCGAGTGAAGCTAGTTCTATCTGAAGCTGATTGACCAAAACATCGTTCGGTCAGTCAAACAAATTTGGACGCGTAATGTGTTAAAAACAGTAAACCCAGCACAAGTCGAGGCGGTCAATAATAATACGACGCAAGTTGCATTGTCTGTCGTTGTTCCTTGTTACAATGAAGAAGAAAACATTGCTGAGTTGTATTCCAGAACATTTAAAGCGTGCCATTCCATTGTTAGAGACGATTTTGAGATTGTTGTGGTTGATGATGGGTCAACAGATCGAACCCGTACTCTGATAGAAGACTTATGCGACAAAGCTGGCGCGATAACAGGCGTGTTTCTTGCGCGAAATCACGGACATCAATTGGCGCTGACGGCGGGTTTGAAGTTCTGTAAAGGGGAAAGAATTTTGATTTTGGATTCTGACCTTCAGGATCCACCTGAACTTATTGTCGACATGTATGCCATGATGGATGAAGGCGTTGATGTTGTTTATGGCCAACGCATTAGGCGTAGTGGTGAATCCTTTTTCAAGAAGATTTCGGCATCATTCTATTATTGGATCCTAGGTCGACTTACAAAAGTCAACATTCCACGTGATGTTGGTGATTTTCGACTGATAAACCGACGGGTGCTTAATGTGCTCAATAGCATGCCTGAACAAGACCGGTTCATCCGTGGGATGATTAGCTGGGTGGGATTTAAACAAGTCCCGATTCGTTATAACCGTCACGAACGGTTTGCAGGAAAGACAAAATATCCACTTAAGAAAATGATATACTTTGGACTTGATGGGATAACAAGTTTCTCTACCTTCCCTCTAAGGATGGTGACTTATCTTGGTTTTGCTCTTTCTGGGCTCTCGTTTGCTGTTATAGTCAAGACCGTAATTGGCTACTTGGGAGGTGCTACCGTCCCTGGTTGGGCCAGCGTAATGGTGGCAATTCTTTTGATCGGTGGCATCCAGCTAATTTCTCTTGGCATCATTGGCCAATATATCGGCAAAATTTATATGCAATCGAAGAACAGACCTTTATTTGTTGTAGATTCGGTCACCCGCAGTGGGCGTGAAGACTGACCTTCCAAAGATTCAATTGCCCTTACATTCTGGGAGATTATGATCGTTTGATCGCAAAGGTGTTTCAAAACCTTTGCAGCCTGGGCGATGTAACTCAGTAGATCAGTTGGTCGGAAATTTTGGTAATTGATACGAGTAAACGGGGGCGTCGAGATCATGCACATTATTGCTGGCATGCATAGAAGCGGGACTTCGTTTTTGTCTCAAGCCTTAAGCCAATTGGGTGCGGATTTTGGCGATCCTAGCTTGTTTATCAGTGCAGATTTTTGGAACCAGAACGGGTATTTCGAAAGTATTGACGTCGTCGACACGAACAACAAACTAATTCTGGGCAATGGGGTTAAGCTTGAATACTGGCTAGACACAAGTGTCAACCGTGTGACGCGTTTCGTGGACACGATAAAATCGCGAAAGTGGAAATATTTTCTCTGTCCGTCGCAAAAAGCTATTCAGAAAAACGCTAAGAAATGCAATGGAGAACTTCAACGCGTTCACGAGGTTTATCGAGACGCCTATGTCAAAGACCCTCGATTTTGCCTAACCTATGACATCTGGAAAAAGAGCGGTCCTATTGGAGATGTGGTATTCAGCTTTCGCGATCCTTCTTCTGTAGCTCGGTCAATTCAACGGCGAGAGGGGCTTCCACTGGCATTTGGATTTCGGTATTGGCTGTATCATGTGCAAACCTTTTTTCGACACCTGCCCGAAGATCAAAAGGTGTTGCTGGTAAATTTTGATGACTTTTTCGATCCAAAAACACAAGATCAAGCGTTTGAACGTCTGCGCCTTTATCGTGGTGTGGCGTCAAACGATGAGGGTTTCATCAAGTTGGCAAGAACTCTAGACATTAGATTGCGTACGCAAGAGCTTGATGCCGCAGGTATACCCAAATACGCGAAACACGCATATGAGGCTTTGCTAGAATTATACGCGCAAAACGAGGGACAAATTATCATACCTAAAGGCTCGCAAGTTCAAAACGCTCTGGCAGGCGAAAACAAATAAGCGAGGTAGACCTGTGCGCCGCATATTTACACTGCGAATAGCTGCTTTTGTGGTGTTGTGGATTGCAATGCTGAGCTATCTGTTTTCGTCTTTATCGCGATTTCCACCGCCCGAGAAATGGGCAAGCTTGGTCTCTCTCGAAGGGTTATACTCTACCTTGCTATTCGGGCTATTTTTTGTCGCGGCAGGATGTGTTCGTGCATTTCGATTTGGCTTTCTTCTGAGACGCACAGCGAATATTGCCTGGAGAAAGGTTGTTACCGCTTTTCCTTGGCTTTTTATGATAGGTGCTTTCACTCCGTTTCGTTTAGGTGAAGGCGCAAGGGCGAGTTGGGCTCAAGACAATGGCGGTGTTGCAAGTGAAGCGCTCGCTTATTGGTTCGGAGAACGTCTAGCAGATTTGATGTGTCTGTTTTTGATCACGGCATTGAGTTTTTCCATGATACCAGACCTTCCTAAGTATGCTTCATCGATGAGCGTTGTGTTTTTTTGGGCGTTAATATTTGGATACGTATTTCTTTGGCTGGCTCACGGCAGATTTGCAAACTGGGCTGAGCGTGTACCGATACTCGAGACGATGGGTTTATCTCTATTTTTTAACACGTTTTCATACATGAATGACTACAAAGCCCATGCCATCCTTATTGCGTCTACTTTCATGATTTGGATTTTGATGACGGCTGGCTTTTTCTTTGCAATTACTACATACCTTGGCGCGGTGCCAATATCAGGAGTAAGTCTTACGCTTGGCGCGGTAAATCTGACCAACCTGGTGAGTGTGGCGCCGGGGAATGTAGGTGGATATCAGTCGGCGGCTGTTGGTGCATTGTCAAGTTTTGATATTTATGAGGAAGATGCACTATTAATATCTATACTGATGAACGGTACGAACATGTTACTGACGCTATGTTTTGGGGTGATTGGCTGGGTTGCGCAGTTTTCCAACAAACGACAATTGCGTCGACCCAATTGATGTCAACACTCGGTAGTATGAGTTGAGGGACCAAGGTGCCATTGGGCTCGAAGTAGACAGTAGGCGACGCACGGATGTACTCAGAGATTTACGGTGCTTGCATTGTTTAACCCAAGGTATTGAAACTCAAAGGAAACGAGCTCATGATCACTTCGATAACTGCATTCGAATTAACAGAGCCCGTGAACCATGACGAGCTTGCTCAACGATTTAAGAAAAGTGCGTTGAAATATGCAGAAGTGCCCGGGCTTATCCAAAAATACTTTTGTGTTTCGGAAGACGGAAAATTTGGCGCAGATATTTATCTTTGGGAATCAAAAGCAGCAGAAGATAATCTTTACACCGAGGAATGGATGGAAAGGCAAGTCATTAATTTTGGTACGCGCCCAACCATTACTTGGATGGATTGCCTAACAATTGTCGACAGAAAACATACTGAGATCATTCACTGTCAAGACGACTAGAGTTCAATTTTGTGACCGCCTTATAGGTTTTATTTGCAAGCGTCGCGGCCAAACCAGTTTTTCAATGTAACGCCGCTTTGCACAGAATCTTATTGAACAGCTTCATTTTGTGAAATTTCCGCAAACTTCTTTACAGTGGTTGTGAAATTTCCTATATAGGTTTCAAGTTGCGCTCACGGCAACTTGGGGGTTTCAAACGCGTGTCGTTGACGTGTCTGAAATTGATCGTGGGATCATGTCATAACCAGTTGAGAGTCCTTAGACATGAACTCAGGAAGCCCCATTTTTGTGGGTGGAGCCCCACGCTCTGGCACCACGCTCGTACGAGCCATTCTTGATAGCCACCCCAATATTGCATGTGGGCCTGAGCTTCGTATTTCCAACACTATCGCAAAGCTGTGGCGCCAAACGCGCGAACTGACAGGATCTACTCTGTACAGCTATTATCGTCTGAGTGATGAGGACCTACGCCAGGGCTTTGCCGATCTTTTGTGGTCACATCTGAAGCCCTACCAAATAAATAGTGGCAAACCGCGCATTGCCGAAAAAACACCTTCCAATGTGCTTCAATTTGCCGAACTTCACACGCTTTTTCCTGAAAGCCCACTGATCCATGTGATCCGAGATGGGCGCGATGTTGTGTCTTCCCTTCTGACCATGGATTGGATCGATAATCGCACTGGTGAGATGTTCGATTTTGTCCAAGACGTAAATGCTGCTTCATCCTTGTGGGTGGAGAGCATTAAAAGCGGTTGTTCGATGAAAGACGTGAAGTCGGCTCAGGGGCTTTACTTTGAAATTCGTTATGAGGATATCGTTCACGCACCGCGAAAAACACTCGAAGGGCTATTTGAGTTTTTGAAAGAACCTTGGGATGAACAAGTTCTCGATTTCTACAAAAATAAACGCAATGGCTTGGGGGTCAATGAGACCAGCGCCGAACAGATTGGAATGCCTCTTTATGCAACATCTGTTGGGCGCTGGCTCGATGAATTGGACGAGCGCAATCTTGCCTATGCCCTGGGACTGATGAAGCCTGTGCTTGATGAATTGGGATATCGGGAGGGAAGCAATTGGTAATTTGTAATCGGAACGGTTCCTGGTTCGCCTTAACTTGAGGCGAATAGCATGGCGAAGCCTCCCATATTTGTTGGTGGTGCGCCCCGGTCGGGGCTGACCTTGCTTCGTGTTATTCTCGAATCTCATTCGAGTATCGTCAGCGGACCTGAACTCAATCTCATCCCAACTCTCGTTCTTCAGTGGAAAGACTTCCACGACGTATTGGGTGCTCACCACGAAGAGAATTACTATCTGCCACCTGGGGAGGTCAGAGACAATTTTGCGGCGCTCATCAACAAGCTTTTTGCCAAGCTGATTGAGGCATCTGGTAAGGACCGCGTATTGGATAAATCCGCTGTGAATGCTTTGGTGTTTGACCATATTCATTCTTTATTTCCAATGAGCCCTCTGGTTCATGTTGTGCGTGATGGGCGTGATGTTGTGGCCTCTCTGCTCCGCACAGGCTGGCTGCATCCGGTGACCAATCAAAAACTATCCTATGTGAGTGACGCCAAAGGTGCTGCAACGTATTGGGTGCAATTTGTTGAGCGTGTTCACCAGATTGGGTCCCAAGAGGGAACGCGCGACCGCTACGTTGAAATTCGCTATGAGGACTTGGTGCGCAAGTCAAAACGCACTTTGCGTGGGCTATGTCATTTTTTTGGCGAGGACTACGAGGCTGATATTCTTGACTTTTACAAGTTTGACCATCCACTCACGGGTACCGAGAAAACAACACAAAGTCGGTTTTCTGGGCCGCTTGACCATGCCTCAATAGGGCGATGGCGCCAGGATCTATGTGAGAAAGACGTCGAGTGCGTCAAAGCGATCGCTGGGCAAACCCTTATCCGCCTGGGTTATGCCGAAGATTTGGACTGGTAGAGATCATCATTGGTGCTGATTTTAGCGATTTTGGCTTGAACATCGTAATGTTATAATGTAACTGAATAATATAACATCATTTCACGTCAAGATCAGAGATTATGAGCGCTCGACAACACCGGCTTTTAGATGGATCGGCTATCGGGTTGTCATTTTTATGTTTGCTCCATTGCTTGGCATTGCCTCTAGCCTTGAGCGCGGCGCCTATAGCAGGATTGGCTTTCGGCGATGACCATCTGGTGCACATGCTTTT
This sequence comes from Alphaproteobacteria bacterium, assembly GCA_021774955.1. GTDB lineage: Bacteria > Pseudomonadota > Alphaproteobacteria > M2410 > M2410 > JAJFIN01. The sequence continues at coordinate 17,557 of JAJFIN010000033.1, forward strand.
CTTTGCCATGGCATTCCCCATCAGTGCGGTTGGCCTTATTCTGGGTGCACGGCGCAATGGGACAGGGTGGGAACTAGTTGTCCTTGGAGGCAGTGGGCTTTTCTTCATGCTTTCCGGATTGTCCCATCTGTGGGGTGAGGCCTGGGTGAGCGAACTTACAGTGATCGGCGTGCTATTTGTCGGGACGGCCCACTTGTTTAATTGGCGACGTTCGGTCAAATAAACGTACTTTTTTCACAAAATATTTTTGTCATCCGAGTTTCTATTAATCAGTATTCATACTGTCAAACCCGCATATATAGATTTCTATCTATTATAATGTCTCGCTTTGCATTGCTGTAATTCGGGCGAATATAAATAACCGGTATCTAACCTTAAGGTAATTGGATTCACTTCAAACCCTCCGTATGAAGAATTACTTCGATCAAAATGCAGGGAAAATCACGGGGTGAATTAACCAAAATTTTAAGGATGCCATTAACGAGGTTTCCTTCATATTCTCGGCGGGTAGTTGCTAGTGAACAACCAGCGAATAAAAGGCTTCGGTGTTTTTTCTGCTGCCCGGATGTATCGAGGGAATATTATCGTTCTTGGGCGCAGAAAAAGGTGCTCCGCTTCAGGACAGTATATTTTCCCTCCTTATTGTGAGGGTAATAAATGAATGCAAGACCAGCGGCTCTTCCTGCACAAAACCTCGTCGATGCAGATGCAAGCGAAATTGCCAATACCATGTTGAACAATGGACCTGACCTGAGTAACCGGTTTGCGCGGATCATTGAAACATCGTTGAATGAGATTTACATATTCGACGGCGAGACTTGCAAGTTTATTCAGGTCAATGAGGGTGCGCGGCGAAACCTCGGGTTTTCGATGGCTGAACTTGAGGGCAAGACGGCTTGGGATATCAAACCTGAAGTCGCTGAACCGCTGTTTCGCGAAATCGTAAAACCGCTTGTCACCGGCGAAAAGGAAGTTATTCAATTCGAGACGGTCCATCAGCGTAAGAATGGCACGACCTATCCCGTCGAGGTCCATCTCCAGCTTTATTCCGACCAGAAACCGGCGGTTTATGTGGCGATCATTTTGGATATATCTGAACGTAAAAGAGTAGAACGTCTCAATAGCCGCTATGGTCACATTTTCGAATCGTCGCTGAACGAGATCTACATTTTTGACGGTGAGACCTGCAAATTCATTCAGGTTAATGAAGGCGCGCGCCGTAATCTCGGTTATTCAATGGCTGAACTTGAGGGCATGACGGCGTGGGATATCAAACCGGAAATTGAAGAGCCCCTGTTCCGGGAAATGGTCTCGCCACTGGTTGATGGGAAAGAAGAAATTCTTCAATTCGAAACGGTTCATCAACGCAAGGATGGCACAAGGTATTCGGTTGAAGTCCACCTTCAGCGTTTCTCAGATGAAGGCGCACCTGTTTTCGTTGCTATTATCCTTGATATCAGTGAACGGAAGGAAATCGAAGATGCGATTATGTCGCTCAATCGCGACCTTGAGGATCGTGTTGAACAAAGAACACTTGAACTGCGCAAAACCAATGGCGATTTGCAAGAGATACTTGGAGATCTAAAAGCAGCGCAATCGCAATTAGTTGAAAGCGAAAAAATGGCTTCCTTGGGTCAATTGGTTGCAGGCATCGCTCATGAAATTAACACGCCCGTTGGCATCGGAGTTACGGCGATTACACATCTACAAGAACAAGCAAAACATTTTGGAGAATTGTACAATTCAAACAATATGAAGCGTGCTGACTTTGAAAAATTTCTGTCGTCTGCACTAGAAGCGACTGACATTGTCTACAAAAACCTTGATCGAGCGTCGCACCTTATTCGCAGCTTCAAGAATGTCGCAGTCGATCAATCAAGTGAAGAACCAAGGATTATCGATCTAAAGGGATATCTTAAGGACAATATAGTTAGCCTACGCCCTAAATTAAAACAAGCTGGACATAACATTACCCTCCATTGTGACGATGATGTTCACATTTTGTCTCAACCGGGCGCCATATCGCAGGTCGTAACCAATCTCATTATGAACTCGATTGTTCACGCGTACGATGACGGTGAAAGAGGTGAAATTGCTATTGTTGTCACGAGGTCCAGCGGTGCAATCAATATCACTTATGAAGACGATGGTAAGGGTATACCCAAAGATTTGGTGAAGCGTGTCTTCGATCCATTCTTCACCACAAAACGAGGTTCAGGCGGCAGTGGACTAGGTCTTCACATCATTTACAACCTTGTTACACAAACGCTCGGAGGGTCAATTGCATGCGATTCTGCAATTGGCGAAGGAACGGTATTTGAAATCAAATTTTCAGAAATGGAAGGGGTCGCGGCGTGAGCAATTTAGCACAAGCGGATGAAATGCTTTTTGCAGATGATGAGCTGGAGCAACCGTCTAACCGGCAGGAGGAAACATGGAAAATTCTTATCGTCGATGATGAACCTGAAATTCATGCAGTGACGAAACTGGCATTGAGTGGGTTCAGTTTTGCGGATCGCGACTTGGAGTTTCATGGCGCGTTGTCTGGCAAAGAAGCTAAAGAACTGTTGGTGGAACATCCAGATGCTGCGGTTATATTGTTAGACGTGGTGATGGAGGATGATCACGCGGGGTTGGAGGTTGCGCGTTATATTCGAGAGGATCTCAAAAACAACCGTATTCGGATTGTTTTGCGTACGGGGCAACCGGGTCAGGCACCAGAAAAAGCGGTTATTCGGGACTACGATATCAATGATTATAAGGAAAAGACGGAACTCACGTCTCAAAAGCTTTATACGCTGATGTATTCTTGCTTGCGTGGGTACCGAGATATCAAAACTATTGAAGACAATAAACGTGGCCTTGAAAAAATCATTGAAGCGTCAGCTTCGATATTCGAACCACAATCAATGGAGAAATTTGCTCACGGTATTATGGAGCAATTGACTTCGTTATTACATTTGGACGATGAGGCCGTTTTTTGTCAGACTTCGGGGATTGCCGCAGAAGGGGACGAGAACGATCTGAGGGTACTGGTCGGTACGGGAGATTTTGAAACTTCGGTGGGTGAGGATGCAGGCAGCATTATCCCACCGCAGACCTATCAAAGCCTGACAGAGGGCACGCGCAATCACCGTCATAAATTAGATCAAGGGGAATATACCAGTTTTTTCAAAAGCCGATCGGGTGTTGGAAACTTGGTGCATTTAAATGGGTTGGGTGACCTGACGGATGTTGATAACCGTTTGGTCGATATCTTTAGCAAAAATGTCGGCATTGCTTTTGAGAATATCTATCTGAGGCAGGATATTGAGGATACACAGAGAGAAGTGGTCTACCGACTTGGTGAAGCGGTGGAAACCCGTTCCCGTGAAACTGGGAACCATGTCAAACGTGTTGCGGAATATTCACGACTTTTGGCTCTCGGGATGGGCTTTTCAGAAACCGAAGCCGAGATTGTGAAGCTCGCATCGCCGCTTCACGATCTTGGGAAAATTGGCATTCCCGATGCGATACTGAACAAGCCAGGTCCTCTGACGCCGGATGAATGGGTAATCATGCAAACCCACGCAAAAATGGGTTATGATTTACTGAAGGATTCAAAGCGACCGATATTGCAGGCTGGTGCCATTATCGCCAACGAACACCATGAGAAATGGTCGGGTGGCGGTTACCCGCACAAATTGGTTGGCGAAGACATTCACCCCTATGGTCGCATTAGTGCTCTTGCCGATGTATTCGTTGCGCTTGGGAGCGACCGTTGTTACAAAAAAGCGTG
>JAJFIN010000321.1 GCA_021774955.1 Alphaproteobacteria bacterium
GCAATCCCGGCGAGACCGAAGAAAGCGCACGAAACACCATCGACTTTTCAAAGCGTGTGCGGCCAAGTCTGTGTATGTTCTTTGTTTCAACTGCCTATCCCGGCACCCCAATGTACGACGACGCACTGCTTGTGGGCGAAGTGCAACCCCGTTGGTGGGCAAAGCAACAGTTTGATGAATCGAAAAACTCTGCGTTTCAAGTGCGTTGGGGCTGGACAGATGCCGGCTCTTTAACTTTCAAAAATGGTTTTGATGCAGAATTTTGGCAGCGCAAAGCAACACGTGAATGGTATATGCGGCCTCAATTTGTTTGGGATACTGCAGTATTCACTCTCAAGAATCCATATTTCTTACGCCACTTGTTCGTTCTAGGAATGGAGATCTTACCGTTCTACAAGCTGCGCAACTTATTCCCGAAGAAGAAAATCTCACCCGATGAACGCCTTCAGATCCTGGAGCGATGCCCATCGCAGCCCAATTGGGACTACAACAAGCGCGCTGATTTAGAAGCAAGTTCGCACCTATCCGTAGGCGATTAGATCGCTTTGATAGTTAAGTAAGCGGATTCAATACTAATCAGATTGTGTCTCAGCCATTCTCAGCTGTAACAATCCGCTGTCTTGTAATGTCACCGGTGGAATGTCTTTCGGGATTTTGATCTCTTCCGAGCTTCGTTTTACGGCCCCGCTCGAAGTGATCTTCAATTCTGGTAAGTCGTCACGCTTGGCATAATCCCAAGTCGCCGCCTCCGGGCAACGAGAATAGACTTTTTGATCCTCGTTGATAGGTGACTTCTTCCACGGAAGCCGGAGCTTGTGCAACGGTAGAATTTCTTTTGACAGTACAATAGCATGTCGGAGGAAATATGGGTTCTTCAAAACAAAGATCATCGTATCCCAAATGAAACGAGGGCGCAGATAAAATTCTTTGGTTGCACGTCGTTGCCAGCCTTGTGAATCGAACCCCTTGATTTCTAATGAACCAGCATCGGCGGACCATCCCCAGCGCTTTTCAAATGCGCTGTTGACATCTTTGTCCCAGCGCTGGTTGTTCCACCAACCCTGCTCGATCAAACCTTCATCGACTGCCTCGCGGTACATTTCCGTGCCGGGATAGCCAATCGTTACGAAGAACATCGCCATGCTTGGCCGTGCTCTCTTGGCGACTTCAATCGTCTCACGAATTGTTTCATCCGTTTCCCCCGGTGAGCCTACGAGGAATGTCGTATAGGTGCGGATCCCTGCCTTGCGGGTCCATTTGTGCGCATCGTAGATGCGGTCAATTTCAACGTTCTTCTTAATCCGCGCTAGAATTTCTGGATGGCCGGATTCAACACCAAAGTTGATCGTGTGGCACCCAGATTTCTTCATCAACATCAAAAGCTCTTCGGTCACACAGTCCACGCGCGTGTTGCACCGCCATGCGATTTTGACACCGCTGTCAATCAGCCGTTCACAAAATTCTCTAGTCCATTTTTTGGACGCGGTAAAAGTGCTGTCGCGGAATGAAAATCCACGCACGCCAAATTGTTTGTTTAGACGAACGATATCATCAACAGCTCTTTTGGGGGAGTGGTACCGGATTTTCCGCCCTGTAGTTGTCGGCGCATCACAATAGGTGCATTTGAAAGGACACCCTCGTGTGATCATCAAACCAACAACGGGAGGCCCGGGCAATGTCGGAATCTTGTATTTGAAAACATCAACTAATGAATAATCGATCGGCGCTAATTCATCTAGTTCCTTAAAGAATGGACGAGGCGGATTGATGCGAACAGTCCCCGTTGAATCACGGTACATGACGCCGCCAACCCAATCCAGACAATCAGGAAGCGTTCCATCTTTGATCTTGGCGCAGACTTCGAGCATTGTCACTTCGCCTTCACCATTGACCACGAAATCAAAATCGCGGCTTTGCGTAAAGATGTCATCCAGTGTCGACGCGATATGGGCACCGCCGATAACAATCGGTAGATCAGGGCGCATATGTTTGAGTATGTGGCAGGTCTGCAGACAACAAGGGACCTGCGGCGTCATGATACTAAAGCCCACAAGATCCGGCTCTGATTCCAGAATTCGCTCAGCTGTCTCCTGCGCAGTAAGGCCTTCAATATCAGAATCGACAATGCTGACAGAATGACCGGCCAACTGAAGCTCTGCCGCAATATAAAGAATGCCCATGGGTGGCAAACCGTAATTGGGTTTCTCACCAGGTAAAAGCGAAGGATAACAAAGAGCGATTTTCATTTTACTGCCCCCAAAATCGAAAATCCAACTAGATTGCGCAAGGACTTTAGATCGCAATTTGCATTTGCATCCGGCGACCTGCCTTCCCTCGCAATCAATTACTAAATCAAATAGAATAATAACCTTTAACGCTTAACTTTCCCACAAAGGACTGCTGTTTGGCAACGTTTCACTGTGTTTTTGATTAACGGCGCTGGTCAGTTTAATCGCAAACAAAGTTTTTTATCGGCATTCCTCCAACAACCTTAGTCAAACAATGTCACAAAGCGTCAAAACAATCAGCCATTACAAACCCTTAACGAATAGTGATAAATTAAATGTGGAATTTCATCAGTTACACACACTATTTCTATGGTTTTTTTAAAAATTTGATTAACTGAGGCTGAGGTAATTGCATTCGGCCTATTGTGCGTTGCTAGGCACTTGATCACCAAGTGAGGCCGGTAACATGGCGGCGGCTATACCAGCCAAACCGGTAAATATCATAACAGCGTCCCAACAAAGTGACTGTGCCACGACCAAGTTTGTGTCCGCACCAAATGGCAGCATAAGACTTGCTAAGACAACATTTCGCACACCGAGACCGCCAAGGCTTATGGGGGCAAGTGCAGCCAGTTTTGTCAGTGGCCAGGCAAAAAACCACAATACAATAGGAACATCCAACCCCATAGTCTTTGCAAAGATAATGTTTAGACCAATAAAACCACATTGAATGAGGAGTGAGAGGCACAATCCGGATAAAGCAATGAGCGGCCTGGAAAAAAGAGAATCAATAGCTTCGCCGAATTTGATAACGATCTTTGCAAGTTTATTGGGTAACCGACTAGGTGGAATCAAGCGGACACTGACGATGATAGTAACGATACCAACAAATAGCAGGAACGCCACGCCTTCGAGGATATTTCCAGCAAGCGCGTGATCAATCTCAGGTAAAAATATACTCGCGACAAACGAAATCAAAATCAAAGCTAGCATGTCATTTATCCGGTCGGCAAAACTACCGACAGCTATTGACTCAAGCTTGCCTTTCTTCTCGCGAACAATAAGTGCCGCGCGGACGAAATCACCACCCACATTACCCGGGAGAAATATTGTCGCGAACATTCCGGCACCGTGCGCCCGAACTGCGCGCATTGCCGTGATTGGCGTACCTGTCGCGCCTAAGAGCAAACGCCATTTCAAGGCGGATATAGAGTGTAGGACGAGTACCAAACCGACGACTAGTAACCAAATTGTTGGGGGAATAGAGGCAATGGCTGAAATTAACGTTTCAACGGGCAGAAACCAAAAAAGGAGTGTGAAAATCCCAACAGTGACGGCGAAACGCACAAGAAGTTTAAAGCGACGGCCTTTGGCAGCATCCCCATTCGCCAATGAGCGCGCCAATGCCAAGAGTCCGCGGATGAAATACTTTTTCATAATGACTGGAACCGGTGATGCGGTTTAGATCTAACCCTAAGCAGTTAACCATGCGCAATAACCCTTGAGATATCGTTTAATCAGGATCGCGAACATCACGAGTTTTGGTTTATGGAAATTTAGTTAGGCTATCGCTCTGATGTGACGAATAGGTCTCCCGGGTGCGAGGTTTGACGCAGCGGTAATGATCGCTTGGGCGTCGATACCATAGTGCCGATAAAGATCACCGACAGTGCCGGTTTGCCCAAAATGTTCAACTCCGAGCGCCACGGTTTTATGCCCATGTACACCACCGAGCCAGGCTAGGGTCGCGGGATGCCCATCAATCACGGTAATCAGAGTGCAATGCGGAGGGAGGCCAGCCATAAGGCGTTCGATATGACTTTCTGCAGGTTGATTGCCTCGTTTGCGCGCCCGTTGTGCCGCATGCCAGCCGGCATTTAAACGGTCCGCCGAAGTTACCGCGAGCACACCTATATCACGCCTGTCTTCGCCGATCATACCCGCCGCTCGTATCGCTTCATCTGCTACGGTGCCTTGATAGGCGATAATAACTTCGGCGTTTGGGCCAGGCTCTCGAACCCAATAGGCGCCATTGATGATGTCTTCTTGAAGATCGCCGGTAATTGATCGTTGTGGTTGGGCAAGTGCGCGCGTGCTTAGGCGTAGGTAAACGGATCCGCCGGTTTCATCGCGCAGCCAAGTTCTTTCATCGGCATCACCTTCCCCATCACGCTGTAAGTAATCAAAGGACCAGTCCATGATGACCGCAAGCTCGTCGACATAAGCGGGCTCAAAGGATGCTAGTCCATCCTGCGCCATGCCGATTAGTGGTGTGCCGATGGATTGGTGCGCGCCCCCTTCGGGTGCCAAGGACACACCTGAAGGTGTGCCTACAATGATAAAACGGGCGTCTTGATAACATGCATAATTGAGCGCATCGAGACCGCGGCAGACAAAGGGGTCATAAACCGTGCCGATGGGAATGAGGCGCTCACCGAACAATGAATGAGACAGACCTGCCGCACTCAACAAAAGAAACAGGTTCATTTCAGCAATGCCAAGCTCGATATGCTGGCCTGACGGAGAAAACTGCCATTTCTGCGCGCTCGGTACGCGCTCGTCCCTAAAAGTGTCAGCAATTTCGTCTCGTGAGAATAGGCCGCGTTTATTAACCCATGCCCCCAAATTTGTTGAGACTGTGACATCCGGTGAGGTTGTTACAATCCGCTCCGCAAGCGGACTATCGCCCTTGGCAAGGGCATCGAGTATTTTTCCAAACCCGGTTTGTGTCGCAATCATTTCATCGGAAATGGTTTGCACGCCTGGAGATGGCAGAGACGGCGTGGTAAATCGGCGTGTCCCTTTGGCGTTGAACGGTGTGTTCTCCAAAAAGCCTAGCAAATCTTTTTCCGGCGTTTCAAGACCCGCAAAGGGTTCCCATTCTTGTCCGTGTGCGATGCCCATTTGATCTCGAAATGTTTCCATTTGCGCTTTGGTCATCAGGCCTGAATGGTTATCCTTGTGGCCGGCCAACGGCGTGCCCCACCCTTTAATCGTGTAGGCAATAAAAACGGTCGGGCGATCATGATCAACAGCCTGGAAGGTTTCCATCACCGTTGGCAAGCAATTGCCACCTAAGTTAGTCATGAGCTGTGCGAGTTCGTCATCCGACCGGCGGTCGAGTAGCGCCGTTACTTCTCCCTGATCCCCAATATCGTCCATCAGATGTTTGCGCCAGGCGCTACCACCTTGATAAGTCAGTGCAGAGAAGAGTTGGTTGGGGCAATTTTCGATCCATTTCTGGAGAACCGGGCCACCCGGCTCATCAAAAGCTGCCCTTTGCAATACGCCGTGTTTAAGAGTAATCACGTCCCACCCGAACGCCGCGAACACTGATTCAAGCCGGTCGTATAAACCTTCCCTAACCACACCGTCCAAGCTTTGACGGTTGTAATCAATAACCCACCACGTGTTGCGTAGGTCGTGTTTCCAACCCTCTTGAAGGCATTCATAGATATTGCCCTCATCGAGTTCTGCATCGCCGATCAGTGAAATCATTCGGCCTTCAGGTCGGTTGTTTGCAGCCCAAGGCTTTGCGCGAATGTAGTCTTGCACGATGGACGAAAAAGCCGTGATCGCAACCCCGAGCCCGACCGAGCCCGTCGAAAAATCGACATCGTCGATATCCTTAGTCCGGCTCGGATAGGATTGCGCGCCATCAAACCCGCGAAAGTTTTCAAGCTTTTCCCGCGTCTGGTTACCAAGCAAATATTGGATGGCATGAAAAACGGGGGATGCGTGAGGCTTTACCGCTACGCGATCTTCGGGTTTCAAAATCGAAAAATAAAGAGCGGTCATGAGCGAGACCATCGACGCACAGGACGCCTGATGACCACCTACTTTTAAGCCATCTGTCTTGTCTCTCAAATGGTTAGCATTGTGGATCGTCCAACAGGATAACCACAGAAGCTTCTTTTCAAGCTCGCGCAAAACAATTTGCTGGTCCATATCGTCAACTTTTCCCGGCTCTCATTGCTGAGCCCTTATTATCGCAGCGGTTAGGTATAGAACTAAATTCACGATAATGCAGCATATGTCGCGCCATGCAGGGCCATTCCTCTTGAACTGCCTGCTATTTCAGCAGCCATTTGGTTCATGGTGTAGCCCACACCAATGCCGGTCTTGGGATCAGCCATACCGTACGACCCGCCCCAACCGGCATGACCGTAGGATTCTTCATTCGGTCCGTAGAGCAGGCCTTGCGGGTTGCCCATGAAGCCAGCGCCCCATCTCATCTCGAAGCCAAGCACTGCGTCTTCGTTTTGGATTTGGGTTGCGGTCATTTTGGCAATGGCATCTTCACTGATAAGGCGACGATTATTTTGAGCACCGCCATTCGCCAAAACATCATAGATCTTGGCCAGCGCGCAGGCAGATCCGCGACCCCCGGCGGCGGGTATCTCAGCCGCCCGCCATGCGCGCTCATTGGGTAGGAGCGGAGATGGCGCTGGATTTCCAAACGCCAATTTTTGCGATGAGTTTTGATCCTCCCCAGCAAGAGCTTCTGCATTTGGAGCCTCAATCATTTCAGCAATACGATGTTCTTCTTCCTCCGGGAGACCAATGTAAAAGTCGATTTCCCACGGGTCTCCAATTTCATCCTGGAAAAAGGCACCGATGGTTTTCTCGGTAACGCGTTTGGCGATTTCGGCGGCAAGAAATCCATGGGTAATGGCATGATAACCTGAGCGACTGCCCGGCTCCCAGATCGGCTTCTGATTTGCCAATCGATCTGCCACAAGGTTTTGGTCATAGAGGTCATTGACCGGCGTTTCTTCGACAAAACCGCACAGACCCGCCTGATGTGAGAGCACCTGACCAATTGTGAGCTGATCTTTGCCATGTACGCCAAACTCAGGCCAAATCTTTGTTATTTTATCCGTATACGACATGAGGCCGCGGTCGACGAGCAAAGCACAACACAGGGATGCCATACCCTTGGTGGTCGACCATACATTGGGCAGCGTGTCGCGCTCCCAAGGTTTTGTCCTGGCGCGATCGGCATAACCGCCCCACAGATCGACAAGAAATTCGCCGTCTCTCGCTACCGAAAACGACGCACCAATTTCCCCGCCCTCTTCAAATGATTGTTCAAAAACCTCACGGATATTTTCAAACCCGGGAGCAACTTCGCCATGTATTATCGTCATAAAATTCCTTTTTATTTGGCTGTTGCTAGTTCTTCTTCCTTCAATACCTCTGCGTCATGGTGTTGCTGCCAATCGGAGCGATGGTTGGCTGGCGAGATTTGGACTGCCGTCACTTTATATTCAGGACAGCTCGTCGCCCAGTCGGAAATTTCGGTGGTGACCACATTAGTTCCAGTTTCTGGATGGTGGAAGGTCGTGTAGACCACACCTGGCGTGACCCGATCCGAAATTTTTGCGCGTAGCGTTATTTCGCCTTTCCGGCTTTTCATCGACACCCAATCACCATCGCGAACACCCCGCATCTCGGCATCGGACGCGTGAATTTCGAGAAGGTCTTCTTCCATCCACTCGATATTTTCAGTTCGACGCGTTTGTGCTCCAACATTGTATTGGCTCAAAATACGACCCGTGGTCAGAAGCAAAGGAAACTTGCGGCTGGTGCGTTCTTCGGTTGGCACGAATTCGGTCGGCACGAAGTTACCTTTGCCGCGAACAAATTCACCGACATGCATGATCGGGGTTCCCTTTGGTGCACTATCGTTACAGGGCCACTGCACGCTTCCCTCGCGGTCCAGCTGCTTGAACGACACGTTCGCAAAAGATGGTGTGAGCCGTGCAATTTCCTCCATGATTTCCGCAGCACTGCTATAAGCCATTGGATACCCCATGGCTTGAGCGAGTTTTTGTGTGACCTCCCATTCCGACAATCCTGTGCGGCTCTTCATGACTGGGCGAACACGATTGATCCTGCGTTCGGCATTAATGAAAGTGCCGTCTTTTTCCAGAAACGACGTACCGGGAAGGAATACGTGCGCAAATCGCGCAGTCTCATTTAAAAAGAGGTCCTGAACGATGACGCATTCCATGGAGCGTAAAGCCTGCTCGACATGCTGCGTGTCGGGATCGGACTGCGCGATATCTTCTCCCTGAATGTAGATTGCCTTGAAGGCGCCACCGCAGGCTTCGTCCAACATATTGGGGATACGGAAACCCGGCTCGTTATCTAGGGATACATTCCAGTCAGCCTCAAAGGTTCCTCGAACGGCATCATCAGAAACGGGTCGGTAGTCGGCGAACTCATGGGGGAAGGAACCCATGTCGCAGGAGCCCTGGACATTGTTTTGCCCGCGTAGCGGATTAACGCCAACGCCACGACGTCCAATATTGCCTGTTGCCATGGCGAGATTGGCCAGCCCCATGACCATGGTCGACCCTTGCGAATGCTCGGTGACACCCAACCCATAATAAATCGCTGCGTTGGGACTTGCCGCATAGAGACGCGCGGCCGCACGGATGTGGTCGGCAGGAACGCCGGTTATGCTTGCAACCTTTTCCGGTGCATTCACTGGATCAGTTGCGAAAGTTTTCCACTGTTCAAAGGAACTCAGATCGCAGCGTTCTTTTACAAAGGCTTCATCGATCAATCCCTCGGTGACCACAACATGAGCAAATGCGTTAATCAACGCCACATTTGTTCCCGGTCTTAAGGGCAAATGGTATTCCGCTTCCACGTGCGGCGTCCGCACTAGATCGATCTTACGGGGATCCGCGATAATGAGTTGCGCGCCTTCACGAAGACGGCGTTTCATCTGTGAAGCAAAAACAGGATGGGCTTCTGTTGGGTTAGCGCCAATCACAAACACCAAGTCAGCATCCATGACTGAGTCAAAATCTTGGGTGCCGGCGGAGGTGCCATAGGTTTGTTTCAAACCATAACCCGTTGGCGAATGGCAAACCCGCGCGCAGGTATCGACATTGTTATTTTGAAACACCGCGCGAATGAGTTTTTGTACTACCCAAACTTCTTCATTGGTGCAGCGCGACGAAGTAATCCCACCTAGTGATTTTCTCCCGTGCTTTTCTTGAACCGATTTCAGCCGGTCCGCCGCGAACTGAATAGCCTCTTGCCAATCCACTTGCCGCCAAGGATCAGTTACCTTCTCGCGGACCATTGGCTTTAAAACGCGGTCATTATGCGTAGCATATCCCCAGGCGAACCTACCCTTCACACAGGAATGGCCATGATTGGCGCCGCCATCCTTCCACGGCACCATGCGCACGACTTGATCGCCCTTAAGTTCTGCTTTGAACGAACAGCCGACACCACAGTAGGCGCATGTGGTCAATACAGTGCGGTCTGGGACGCCGTCGTCGATGACAGATTTTTCCGTCAAAGTTGCGGTGGGGCAAGCTTGCACACAAGCACCGCAGGAAACGCATTCAGAAGAAAAGAAATCGGTACCCCCGGCCGTCACATGAGAGTCGAACCCTCGGCCGTCAATTGTTAAAGCAAGTGTGCCTTGAACTTCATCACAAGCCCGGACACAACGTGAGCAAACAATGCATTTCGAAGGGTCAAAGGTGAAATAGGGATTGCTCTCATCTTTCTCTGTATCTTGGTGATTTGAACCGGTGCCATAGCGCACCTCTCGCAGGCCAACAGCACCGGCCATGTCTTGTAACTCGCAATCGCCATTGGCAGCACATGTTAGGCAATCGAGCGGATGGTCAGAAATATAAAGTTCCATCACGCCGCGCCTTAACCGGGCAAGGCGTTCTGTCTGTGTCGTGACAATCATTCCGTCACGCGCCGGTGTCGTGCACGAAGACGGTGTTCCGTTCACCCCTTCTATTTCCACCAGGCAAAGGCGGCAGGAACCAAACGCATTGAGGCTATCGGTTGCGCATAATTTCGGGATTGCAATACCGGCGGTGTTCGCAGCGCGCATCAGGGACGTACCTTCGGGCACGCTCACCATCTGCCCATCTATTTCAAGCGAGACCGATTGCTCGGACTTGCTCTCTGGCGTGCCCAGATCTGGCTCTTTTAGCAGTGCCATTACCTGCTCCTATCATCTTCAATAATCACAGTTTAGCACGATTTCCTGCTTTGAAGTCTTCACTAAAGTTCTCAAGCGCGCTTCTGACCGGGACCGGCGTCATGCCGCCCATAGCGCAGAGAGATCCGTCTTCCATGGTTTCCAATAGGTCATGCAATAGCGTGTCAGACAGATCGTCACCTTCGTCCAGAAAGCGGTCCATGATCTCGCGGCCGCGCACGGCGCCAATGCGGCAGGGCGTGCACTTGCCACAAGATTCCTGCTCACAAAATGCGAAGGCATATTGCGCCTGTTCCGCCATATCTACCTGGTCGTCAAACACGATGATCCCGCCATGGCCAATGCCAGCACCCTGTTCGGCAAATTTCTCATAATCCATTTCGAGATCCAGCAGACGCTCTGGCAAATAGGCGCCAAGAGGTCCACCTACTTGCGCTGTGCGAAACGGATGTCCTGTTAATGTTCCGCCACCAAACCCCTCAATCAGCTCCCGAAGCGTTATGCCAAAGGGCTTCTCGACGATGCCCCCATATTTGACATTGCCTGCGAGCTGAAACGGCATGGTGCCGCGGGAGCGACCGCAACCAAAACTGTGATAATGTGACCCGCCTTCAGAAAGGATGGTCGGAATGGCGCAGAGTGAGATGACATTGTGAACTAGGGTCGGTTGACCGTATAGGCCCTCCAAAGCTGGTAGCGGTGGCTTAGCGCGCACTTGACCGCGTTTACCTTCCAAACTTTCTAAGAGTGCTGTCTCTTCTCCGCAGACATAGGAACCAGCACCAACAAAAAGTTCTAGATCGAAGGATCTTCCGCTCCCTAAGATTCCTGTGCCGAGCAAACCAGCTTCATAAGCTTTTGCCAAAGCTTCAGAGATGATGTCCTTAGTAACAGGATACTCAGAACGCAGGTAGATATAGCCTTTGGTGGCGCCGACAGCCAACCCAGCAATGATCATGCCCTCAATCAGAAAAAAGGGATCGCCTTCTATGATCATGCGATCGGCAAAAGTGCCTGCATCTCCTTCATCGGCATTGCAGACAATGTATTTTTGACCTGCTTGGGCGTTATGAACCGTGCGCCATTTGATTCCAGCCGGGAACCCCGCACCGCCACGTCCGCGTAATCCAGATTTCTCGATTTCACCGACGATATCTTCGCTTGGGCTAGCTATCACCTTTTCCAGACCTTTTAGCCCGCCGTGTTCCTTGTATTCTCTAAGGGACAATGGATCGACAATACCACAACGGGTAAACGTCACGCGGTTCT
>JAJFIN010000322.1 GCA_021774955.1 Alphaproteobacteria bacterium
CGAAATGGAAATGAGGCAATGCGAAGGAGAACATAGTCGCGACCTTCCCGCCCGCCATCTGAGTTTTAAAGTAGGCCATCAAGAAAGCTTTTGGCATGCAAACTGTGTTGCGATTGGCCTGTCGTCAGGTTTCATTGAACCATTAGAATCAACAGCCCTATACTTGATCGAGTTTGCAGCAGCAGCTCTCTGTGATCACTTCCCCCATTCGAAGCACTCAATGGCGACATTTTCGAAGCGGTACAATCGAATTCTAACGCATCTATATGAAGAGATACTCGAATTCATAAACCTGCACTATTGCTTGAGCAAACGCACCGATACAGAACTATGGCGAGAGGTGCAGAAATCAGATCACATTACAGATCAGCTCCAAGAGAAGCTTGAGTTTTGGCAATTCAAGTCTCCATCGAATTCAGATTTTGATTTTCCCTATCATCTTTTTTCATATCAAAGTTTCGAACATATTCTTTACGGCATGGGTTACAATACTCAACTAAGCAACATTGACTCGGCAAAAGCTCGCCCATCGACGATACCCGCGGAAATAGAAAAGATTGTGAGCGCGTCAAGGTCGAAGTTCCCAACCCATGAAGCTTGGCTTCAACAGGTACTAGGCTATAAGGTGGAAGCAATTGTTTAAGTCACACCACACGCAGATTTTTTAAGTCGAAAGCAAGTTGATATGTCTGATCAACCAAATGTTGATGCGCCTGCTGTCTCGGTTTCGGGGAGCTTACTTCTTTATTCAAACCCGGAGCCGCTTCAATACGAACTGCACAAGGATATGGGCGTTTCCCCGGTCCCGGATCCCTTTTCTTTTGCGCGTGGGGCACATTTGATCCCGCTTACTTTTGGTGAATTTCCGTCCGCTGCTTGTTGCTATCCAATAATATTTGCTGGTGAACCAAAGATCCCAGTTGTTGCACTTGGTCTCACCAATGAGAAGAATGTGTTTATCAATGCGGATGGAGGCTGGGCGGATGATCTTTATATCCCCGCATTCATTCGCCGTTACCCGTTCGTCCTTGCCGACAACCCAGCTGAACAAAAGCTGACCCTCTGTTTCGACCGCGCATCTAGTTACATTCAGGAAAGCAAACCTGAGATTCCATTCTTCTCTGGCGAAGAACTTTCCGACTACGCGAAATCAGCCTTGGAAACCTGCAAAACTTACGAACAACAGCACCGTCTAACAAAGCAAGCAATGACAGTTCTCTCCTCCTATGACATTTTTGAAGTGAAATCCCTCACCTATCAAATTCCAGAACAAGGCAATCTGGATGAAGCAAAGCAACAATCCATTTCTTACCTCGGTGTTGATGAGAAAAAGTTCAGTGAATTATCAGATTCAAAGTTTTGCGAATTGCGCAAGCAGGGTCTTCTTAACTTGATTTACGGACATTTGTTCTCATTATCCAATTGGAACCGCGTTATCAACCAAGCTGTTCGGCAGCAATTAGCTTAACTTCCCAGCTCATTCAGCCAAAACTGGATAAGTGCTTTTTCGCAAACCATAATGTAAATCAGTGTTTAGGTTGAAGCCAAATAGTCTCATATGGCTTTAGTTCAACTGACTTCGCTTGAGCCTTACCTGTTCGGCAATCCTCCAAGGAAGCGTTGACGTTTGGGAGTTTGAACTTCTGGACCTTGTCTGAGAAATTTCCCGCCACATACAATTCACCTTGGGCATTCCGGTGATGCAGCACCAAAACTGCATCATTAGCAGTGGCAAGGACATGTGCTTGTCCACCTTTGAGGGCTGTGAGCCCAGCTCTCAATTGAATGAGCTCGCTAAGCCCCTCAAACACCTTTTGCTCTACCATTCCGTTTTGATGTCGCTTATCAGCTTGCTGCCAATTCATACTCACGCGATGCAACCATCGACCGTCGCCATCAAAATCAGCATTATTTTGGTAATCTCTGTTATTCAGCATGCCAAGCTCATCACCCATATTGACGAGTGGTATGCCGCCATAGCCCAATATAATTGAGTACATCAATAATATGCGCTGTACAGATAGTTTTATATCTTGATCGTTACCTGCATCCAATGCTTTTTCAAGCCCACATAAAGACGCCATTGTTCCAGAAGTTCCGTGAACTTCATGTCCGTCAGTTGTCTGAAACTTTGCTCCCGATGCAAAAGAGTTTTCGGTTCGGCTTGCATAGAAGTCGCTGAGAAACTGGGTGTGAGCTTCCCATTCTTCTTGGGAATAGGATTCGGTTTCATCATGCAACACACCCCATCGAATATCATCATGACATCTTATGTACGAAACCCAAGAAGCATTCTCAGGGATCGGTGGAACACTCGCGAGCACCTTCGAAATTCGCTTAGCTGTCCCCTCAGCCAGGGCACTCCATAACATCGTCATGAGTGTGGAATTATAAGCCAGGTGGCATTCTTTACCTGCATGCTCTCCCCGACCCAGATATCGAACCAACTGATTAGACGGAACTATGGCTTCCGCCTTCAAGCACACACTAGGTGCAGCCATGGAAACCAACGCTCGAAGTGCACGGATTATTGAGTGGGCTTCAGGGCGGTTTTGACTGTCGGTGCCTAATTCTTTCCAGAGGAACGGAACAGAATCTAATCGAAAAATCTCAACACCTTGATTGGCTAAGAAAAGAAGTGTTTCCAGCATTTCTACAAAAACAGCCGGATTGGAATAATTGAGATCCCACTGATAGGGGTAGAATGTCGTCCAAACCCACTCGTCTAGCTCTTCAACATGTGTGAAATTTCCCGGCGCCGATTGTGCAAACACTTCGGTTAGATCTTTTTCATACCGGTCTGGCAGTGTGCGGTTTGGATAGAAGTTGTAGTAATTTTTGTAAGTTTGGTTCCCAGATTTGGCTGCCATCGCCCACTTGTGTTCATCACTCGTGTGGTTACAAATTAGGTCAATACACAAACTAATATCATTGTTGCGCAGCTCCTCCGCCAGAGTGGAAAGGTCTGCCATCGTTCCAAAGTCAGGATTGACATTGTGGAAATCAGAAACAGCAAACCCGCCGTCCCTATCGCCGTCACGCGGTTTCAGGAGAGGAAGCAAATGAAGGTAGGTGATCCCTAATTCTTTTAAGTATGGAATTTTTTCCTCGACGCCACCCAAAGTTCCAGCAAAACGATCCACATAGCACATATAGCCAATACGGTCGGTCTGTTGAAACCAATCCGGCTGTTGACTGCGGCGCAGATCAAAATGTTTGAGGTTTTCAGATCGTTGATCGAACCCGAGGTGCACAGCGCGATAGATACGAGCAACTAATTCGGCAAAATCATCGCGGCTGCCATACAATTCACTAAGCGCCGACAACGCATCATCAGCGTAAATTTCTTTGCGGACATCAAAGGCTTCCGATGCATCACCCACCGGTGCGCCTGCCCGCAACTCACTATCAAAAGTTTCTAAAGTTGACATTATTATGGATTAGACAGCCCTAAAAATAAGTCTCGCCGAATCGCTACCCAGACACGGATACAATCAGCGAGACACACAAACCCATTATGCGGGTGAAAAACATACTCATCACAACGCAGGTATATTCTCTGCCGAGTACGGAAAAGATCCGTACTCGGCAGAGAATTAACATTTTTGTTAGAACGTATATTTCAAGTTAAGCGATGTCGTGCGCCCACCAATAGAACGGGCAACAATGACATCATTGATACCGTCAGCATTGGTATCGAACCCGCGCCCATTCTCCGCTTCGGTAATACCGACTTCATCAAACGCATTGTTAACGTTCAGCGACAGCGCTAAAGATTCAGTCATGTACCAAGTTGCAAAGAAGTTCGCCACTGTGTAGGCAGGCATCTTCAAGATATTGTCGTCATCGACATTCATCTCCGTTGTACCGTTGATATTCACACCGAA
>JAJFIN010000323.1 GCA_021774955.1 Alphaproteobacteria bacterium
CCCAAGTTGGCGAGGAAAATTTGCGGGCGGTGTTTGGTTTTTGCGAGATGCGCGTCGGCGGCATCGCGCAAGGCTTCAAAGCCTTCCGACAGACGGTGGGGCGTGAGTGGGGTGATCTCGGCCGGCGCGCCTTTCTGGGTGGCGGCGGCCATATCGGCTATCGAGGCGTCCTTGAGTGCGGCGTCCATCAGGCCGGTGAAGCTGGTATCTGTAATCGTTTCGGGCGCGGGCGGTTTGGGTTTTTTCTTGCCTTCGGCTTTGGCTGTGCTGGTCTCAATCGGAGCTTCGTAGAGATTGGGGAATTCTGAAACGCCGGTGATCGGGGCCTTGCGCATGGCGATGTCGTGCTGCCGCGCGTCGCGGGTGATGGAGATTCGTTCCTGTACGGAGCCTTTTTGGAGTGCCACCGCAATGCCGCCTTCGGCCTCGATTTCTTGGAACAGGCTCCAGGCTTTCTCGGCCAGCTCGTCAGTCAGGCTCTCAAGCGCCCAAGCGCCCCCGGCGGGATCTGCGACCTTACCGAGATTTGATTCTTCTTGCAGCAGGATTTGCGTGTTGCGGGCGATACGGCGCCCGAAGCGGGAAGGGAGGTCGAGGGCGCTATCAAACGTCCGTACCGTGACAGAATCAGCGCCGGCGATACCCGCAGCGAAAGCGGCCATGGTTGTGCGCAGCATGTTCACCTGCGGATCGCGTTGGGTCATCATGCGGCTGGCGGTTTCGGCGTGGAGGTTCATCGCATTGTCCTTACCCCCACACGCCCCGACAAGCTGGGCCCACAGGCGGCGCGCGGCGCGCAGTTTAGCAATGCTTAAGAAGAAATCCGCATCGACCGCGAAATGAAACAGGATCTGCCGCGCCGCCTCATCGACGCTCAAGCCCCGCTCGGTCAGTGCCTTTAGGTAGAAAAGACCGGTCGCCAGGCTCACGCCAAGCTCCTGCGCCTCCGACGCACCTGCAGCATGGACAACGCGTCCGTCGACCTTCATGGCGGTCATGCCGGGCGTGTTTTCCGCGCTCCATTTTGCCACGTCCATGGCTTGCGTTAGCGCCTGGTCGAGGCTCGTCGGAAGTGTGCCGGAAGCCATCAACGAGCCGACCGGATCGACGTTAAAAGCACCCCGCACGCGGGCCAAATCGGCATCTTTCTTTTTCATTAAGCATGCGTGTTCTATGGCTGTAAAAACAGCCATGGCGCCCGCTTCAAAAGCCACCGGCGCCAGCTCCAAAATCACGCCGTCGAGGGCCGTTTCCAAATCCGCAAGCGTCGAAACTTCAACGCCAAAATCCCCGCCCGCCGCCGCTAGTTTGAGCGTCACCGAGGTCGCGCCGCGCTCTAGATCCTGAAGTATATTTTCGTTGGCTTTTTGCGGGTCCGGCGCCATGTGGCAGGTGCGAACGTCCCACAGATTTTCAGGCCTCAAGGCCCGCGCTCCGCCTGCCGTATCGGCGCTGGTATAAAGCGGTTGGATCTTTAGGCCGTCATAGGTTTCTGTCCCCAATTTCTTATCGAAATCGGCCCCTTTCAGCGCTTTTTCAACCAGCGCCCGCCAGTCCTCCAGCGCCACGGGTGGAAAGCTTTCGGCGAGGTTTAAGTCCAGTTTCGACATGTTTTTCTTCATTCTTGGGGCGAGCATTTCCGCGGGCAAATTAGCGGTTCCGTTGATCCAAGTAAATCTTTTGCTGCAGCGCGGAAATTTACCGCACCCCTAAGCGTGACAATTTGGGGTTGAGTGTTCCCGTGCTCGCGCGTTAACCTTAACGCGTTGGACCAAATGTTTGGGGGAATTTTTCGTGATCGATATCAATCGCGCCGCGCGCTACGGCGCCATGGCTTTGTTCGTTTTAGTTTTTTCTGTAACCGGGTTGGCACCCGCTTCAGCAGTTATTCCGCTAGAAGCTTTCGCGCGGCTTCCTAATTTGCGTGATGTAGAACTTTCACCGGACGGGACCCATGTCGCAGCCGTGCAGGTTTATGAGGGCGAAAAGGTGCTCGCGGTTTACTCGCTTGAGGGTAAAAAGCCGAAAGTTGTGTCAATTGTCAAACCGAGCGAAATGAAGGATGTCGTTCAAGAGATACGAAATTTTTATTGGGTCAATGATGATCGGCTTCTGGTTAAAATCGAAGCTCCAGGAACATTTGAGTCTAGACGTGGTCGTATTGGTATTATTGATACACGGATGATTTCCTTCAATCGTGATGGATCTGACATTACGGTTGTGCCGAAGGCTGATGCGGTTGACGGTTGGCGAGGCAATCTCGGATCGATAATTGATACCCTCCCGGATGACCCCAAACGTGTTCTAATCGCTTTTAAGAACGACGCCTACAAGATGGATGTATACAATGGTCGAGTGAGCCAAGTCGTAAATGGTACATATCGGTCGGGTTGGTACATGACGGACCTCAATAGCGAAGTTCGTATACGCTACGATGGAAAGAAAAACGAGAACGACTCAGTGGCTCTCCATCGAAATCCCGGGAGCATTAATTGGAATCGGTTGTTTACAAAAGAGCAGGAAGAAGCTGATTTTTCATCCATAAGTTTCAGTGAAGACCCAAATATCCTATTTGTGCAAAAGACGAATGAAGATGGTTGGGAAGAAGTTTATGAATATGACATCGCCAAGCAGAAGGTAGGAGAAAGAATATTTGTAGGCAAAGGAGTTGAATTTCGTGGAATTCTTTATGATTTCTACAACAACAAGCTTTTAGGTATCTCATATGCGAAGCACTATCCCAGACATATATTTTTTGATGCAGTGTACGCAAATGTTGCTGCAACAATAAAAACTGCGCTTCCAGAGATGCGTAACTACATTGTTAACAGTGATAAAATGCGCAATAAGTTTGTTATTTCGTCATCAAACACAATTGATCCGACTACCTATTATATTTTTGACCGAACGAAAAACACTTTAGTTCCATTGGGCTCAGCTTATCCAGAGCTTGAGGGCAAACAGCTGAGCAGCATGAAGGCGATTTCCTACCCCACACGGGATGGTATAAACATCAATGCATACTTGACTCTGCCACCGGGCACACAATCCCATCCGACGGTCATTTTACCGCATGGGGGGCCTACAGCTCGGGACTACTGGGTGTTTGATGATTGGGCGCAATTTTTGGCGAGCCGAGGTTATGCCGTATTACAGCCAAATTATAGAGGATCTTCAGGCCTGGGCGAGAAGTTTGAGAAGGCTGGATACGGTCGCTGGGGTTTAGAGATGCAGGATGACTTAACCGATGGAACACAATATCTAATCGAACAAGGAATCGCGGACCCTGGCCGCATTTGCATTGTTGGCTGGAGTTATGGTGGGTATGCCGCCTTGTCTGGAATTATCAAAGAACCTTCGTTGTACAAGTGCGCGGTTAGCGGTGGCGGTGTTTCGGATATCCGAGATCAGATTGAATTTTGGGGAGATCATGGTTGGGAAGTCCGCGACATGCCGCATGTGGGTAACTATTTTTCTGATGGAAGAAAACTAAAGGATAATTCTCCGATTAACAATGTGGATGCTATTCGTGTGCCAGTACTTCTTCTGCATGGGGAATATGATCGTCGCGTGCCTATCAGTCAGTCAAAGCGCATGGCAAAAAAACTTGAGAAAACTGGCTATCTCTACAAATACATAGAGCTTGAGCAGGGCGATCATCATCTGTCACTTGAAAAAAACCGGATGATATTCTTTCGCGAACTTGAGACCTTTTTGGCGCAGAATCTGAAGTAGTCAGCCTGCGCTATTTGTCGAATGAGGACGCCATGAGTTGGTTGAAATTTACTCTGAGCGGTGCTGCACTTGGTGTGCTTTCGTGGATGTTCGCAAGTGCAGTCGCGTTAGCCGCACCGCCGTCGGTCGAAGCCTTTGGTCAATTGCCATCGATTTCTGAAGTTGAGCTTTCGCCCGACGGTACCCATTTTGTTGCGGTCCAGGCTTATCAGGGACGTGAGATCCTGGTCATCTATGATATGAATGGTCCGCCAGGTAAAAACTTTCAAGTGATGTCGCTTGATGTTGACCCCGAACTTGAAGAGTCTCTTCGTTTTGTTCATTGGGTCAACGACAATAGGCTTGTGGCATCACTTGAATTCAGGGTCGAAAGAGACGGTATACCGCTGGTCGAGACACGTATGTTCGGGTTTGACAATGACTTCGGCAACAATCACCAACTCCCCAAAAGAAAAAAGAAAGAGAAGTCCGCTAGAGGGTTGTATTACACATCAGTTGCTCAGTTTCAGGACAATATCATTGATTGGCTGCCAAATGATTCTGATCATGTGCTTATTGCTCTGGATAAAGAAGGAGAAAGTCGCACACTCAATCTATACAAAATGAATGTTTACAATGGCCTGACTTCAAAGCAAGTAAAGGGTAAAGACAAGGTCTATTGGTACATGACGGACGCGCA
The DNA here is from genome assembly GCA_021774955.1 of Alphaproteobacteria bacterium. Lineage (GTDB taxonomy): Bacteria > Pseudomonadota > Alphaproteobacteria > M2410 > M2410 > JAJFIN01. The sequence continues at coordinate 4,415 of JAJFIN010000323.1, forward strand.
ACATGAGCCGCGTTTGCGTTGGGTTGGACATGACGACTTCCACCATATCTATCATCGCAAAAGTAGTGGAGATGAATGGCAGAGATTGTTTGAGCGGTCAGATGATGATGGTTGGCAATATGTTCCGCTGAAATTTTCGAATGACCCAAACCAATTGTATGTCCAAGCTATCTCCGATATTGGCCGTGACGCCATCTTTCTATTCGATGTTGCGGAGCAAAAAATCTCCAAAACGATAATGTCTGACCCAAAATATGATGTAGACGGCCTTTTACATGATTCTGTTAGTAGAAAAATTATCGGGGCTCAATATACTGGTGCCCGTGGCCTGGAGAGAATCTATTGGGACCCGGTCTATGCCGAAGTGCAAAGGAAAATGGAGGCGCAGTTTTCTGGAAAAAACGTTCATATAACAAGTGCAGACAAAACACAGAACAAGTTTTCCATTTTTGTGACCAGCCCGACTGAACCGGGAGTTTACTATATTTACACTCGATCTCAGCCAGGGCTTCAAGAAGTGGGACGTGCTTATGCGGGACTTAAAAATGCTAAGCTGCGGCCGCAAGAACCACTTTCATTTACCGCCCGTGATGGGCGGGAAATCCCGGCCTATTTAACTCTCCCGGAGGGATCAGGGCCATATCCCATGGTGGTGATGCCACATGGCGGTCCCACTTCGCGAATAAGCTGGTCGTTTGATTATTGGGCGCAGTTTCTATCGAGTCGTGGCTATGCTGTTTTACAGCCGAATTTTCGAGGATCGTCTGGATACGGAAGTGACTTTGAAACGGCGGGCGACGATGAGTGGGGGCTGGCCATGCAGGACGATATAACCGATGGTGTGAAAGCCATGATTGAACAAGGAATAGCGGACCCAAACCGCATTGCCATTGTGGGTGGCTCTTACGGTGGCTACGCAGCGCTGATGGGGGCGGTAAAAACACCGGACCTTTATCGGTGTGCAGTTGCATATGCTCCGGTGACCGATCTACCAAAATTCATCAGTGAGCGCGCAGTCTACAAGTTTTCGGACAGAAACATTCCAGGTCTCGGTCACAAGGGTGAAGACAAGGAAAGGTTAAAAACCACATCGCCGATCAACAATGTCGACAAGATTAATATACCCATCCTTCTCGTTCATGGAGATAAGGACAGAACTGTCGATGTCAGTCATTCCGAGAAAATGGCGAGCAAGCTGAAGCGGAAGAACAAGGCGGTGAAACTGATCGTCCAGGAAGAAGGCGATCATGGCCCTTCGCTTGGGCAACACCGCATTGAACTCCTTCGCGAGATGGAAGCTTTTCTGGCGGCGCACATGCGGTGAGATATCCGTTCGTGGCGACGCCCCCGCATTCGCTCGCAAAAAATTGAGCGAAAGAGGTTTGCATCAATACCCCAGACCGGGTGTGATAGCCGCTTATGGGGATGTTTGCTGAGATATTGACGGTTCGAGGTAGGCATTGCGCCTGGGTGAGGTGCGCAGTGCTCTTCGTTATCGTGTCGGTGTTATGCGTCACGGTATTTAATCCTGCAACAGCCAGGCCGACGATTGAACAATTTGCTGCTGATGCCATCATTGACGGGGTGCGGATCTCACCCAATGGCCGGCGGCTTGTTTACATTGATCGGCGCAGCGGTGTCGATCGGTTGATTGTTCGAGATGTCAGCGGCGATATCCATCCCCCACAGATCATTGACCTTACGCGTGCGTTTCGAAGTTCTGCCTCAGTTTTGTCGATCGTGTGGGCGAATGACACACGGCTGGTTTTTTCGGCTCTCGTTTCACAGTCGCGTTCAACTCGATCTGCAAAATTTATTCAGCTGGCGGCGATCAATGCGGATGGAACGCGGTTTTTGCGCCTTCTAGATCGCACACGGGGATCTGCTCGCTTGAACCAGGTTCAGCGAATTATCTCTCTGCTCAGGGATGATCCACAACATGTTCTCATCGAAACTAATTTTCGCCGGGTCGATGGTGGGCTCAATGCATACCGGTTGAATATTGAAACCGGCCGTGTTGTGCGTGTCGCCACGGGTGACCGTCATACCACTGGTTTCTTGGCAGATTCCCATGGACGGCCGCGATTGCGGGCCGGGCTCTATCGATTTGAACGGCGGGTCGATATCCGGGATGAAAACAGCGGCAAGTGGCGTAATCTATTGTCGCAACACCGGTTTGCTTCCGATGCGATTCTGCCCTTTGGATTTGCCGACGATGACGGGCTTTATGTTGGTGTCCGGATGAATGGTGGGCCCCTTGGGTTTTATCGATACGAGCTGAAAACCGGTCAGCTTGGCGCCGCTTTGTTCCAACATGACCAAGTGGACATGGCCAATATTCATTGGGGTCCGGAGGGAAAAAAAGCGGTTGCCATTGTTGCGATTGACGATGTCCCGCAATACACACCGTTGACGCCGGATATGGCGGAACTCTTGGCTATTGTGGCGCGCCACTTGCCGGATACCAACAATCTATTGATTGACCAATCCGGTGACGGAGCAAAGATAATCCTCTTTGCGTCAGGACCCCAAGAGCCAGGCAAATATTTCGTTTTTGACCGTTCTAGTGACAAAATGCGATCCCTTGGCCGACGCTTCCCGTCTCTTCACCCATCGGATCTGCACTCTGTCGAGACTTTTTCTTATTCAACACGCGATGGATTGGCCCTCCGGGCCTATATCACTCGACCAAAGAGTGGGGGACTCTTTCCGCTTGTGGTAATGCCGCATGGCGGACCCTCTGCACGTGACTATATCCGTTACGATTATTGGGCTCAGTTTATAGCCAGCCGAGGCTATGTGGTTTTCCAACCCAATTTTCGAGGTTCAACCGGATACGGCTCTGCTTTTGAGGTCATGGGGCATGGCCAATGGGGCTTTGCTATGCAGGACGATATTGAGGACGGTGTTAACGCATTAATCCGTACGGGACTTATTGATCGTGACCGCATGTGCATTCTGGGTGCAAGTTATGGCGGTTATGCAGCGCAGATGGCGATCATCAAGACACCAAATGTCTATAAGTGCGCGGTCAGCTTTGCCGGTGTTTCGGATTTACCGTCTTTTGTTCGAGAAGGTAGAAGATTAAAATATGGCTATCTTTTGGAAACAACACTTGGAGATCTTCGAACAGATTTTTCGGCTCTTGCAAAGAATTCTCCGGCGCGCCGTGCAGATGAGATGAGTGCGCCGCTTTTACTTATTCATGGGTCAAACGACCGGACGGTTTCGCCGCGTCACAGTCGGCTTGTTGCCAAGCGCCTTCAGAGATTATCAAGACCGTATCGTCTGGTTCTTATACCTGACATAGGCCATCAGCTTTTGCTTCCAGCAGAGAGGGCGTTGGTTTTGCGCGAGATGGAAGCCTTTTTAAATCACCATATTGGCGATGGGGCTGGCCGTGAACTGCATTAATCGGTGATCACATACCGGTTTGGCTTGTGTTGACCTCGATAATTCATTCTAATGTTGGTGACGGGGCTTGATTGGTTTGGGAGCTTTTTTGGGGCGGCTTTATTCAAGAGGAGAATTTGTGATGCGTAAGCTAACACTTCTGCTGGCATTAGGGTTTGGATTGGTAGGATGCACAACCCCCGGCTTGTACCGCCCGTCCGATGGCGAAGGCCGCTACGGCTATAGCGAACAAGAAATTGAGGATGGTCGCTATCAGGTTAGGTTTAAAGGTGGGTCGTCGACGGAACGCGATACGGTTGAAATCTATCTTCTATTCCGGGCGGCTGAACTGACCCAGGCGACTGGCAATGACTATTTCGTCGTTGTCGAACGGGATGTCGACAAAAAGACGACCTATCGGTCGAGCTTGAATTTCCCTCACCGGCATCTCTACAACCATTATTTCTATTATCATTATTACGACCCCTTCGATTATGGTTACGGTGCCCGTTCAACCGTCCAGGCATCGGAGCGTTACACGGCAACGGCGGATATCGTGCTCTATAAAGGCGAAAAACCAGCCGACAATGCCAATGCTTATGACGCAAAAAGCGTGATCGAGCATTTACGGCCAAAGATTGTGCGGGCCGAGCCTTGAATATCACGTGAATTACCCAGCCTCCCGCTCCCCCTTCCCAACCACCCCTAGGGTACCTTATCGGGCGGTTGGGAAGGGGGAGCGGGAGGCTGGGTACTGTCGCTTTTGCGATATGTGACGCTGGCGTCATGTTTTGATTGCATAAAGCTCCGTGCATTTGGTAGATTCTTCACAACGGAGGAAACACCATGGCAAATATAACAAAAGACGCAGCTTACAATGCGGTTGATCCGAGTGATTTCAAATCGATGCTTGAGGTTGATCGTTACAATGATCGAACCGAAGCATTCGATAAAATTATTTCGGCGACCCATGATCATTTCTGGGACCCATTAGACAAAACCTATATCGATTTTTCTGAGTCCTTTGATGGCGACAAAGAATATATTCAGCCGCCAGAGAATGTCATGGAGCTGCGCACAGCAGTTGCCGACAAGCTAACCGAAGAACAAAAAATCAAGTTTGTTAACCGCTCAATGCATTGGAGTTTGTCAAGCATTCTTCATGGTGAACAAGGCGCGCTTTCGCTCTCGGCGAGCCTTTGCCATGTCTTACGCGATCCGGGTGCCCAGGAATATGCAGCTAACCAGGCACGCGAAGAAGCGCGCCACGTCACTGCGTTTGCGCGCTATGTCGAAGCGCGATGGGGCAAACCGTTACCCGTCGGTCCGGCCCTTGGAGGATTGTTGCAAGAACTTGTTGCCACTCCCTATGCCTGGAAAAAATTAGTTGGTATGCAGATGCTTGTCGAAGGGCTTGCCATGGGCGCCTTTGCGACCCTTTATACTAAAGCCAATGATCCATTACTGCGCCGGTTGTGCCAATTGGTCATGACCGATGAAGCGTTCCACCACAAATTTGGAAAGATCTGGGCCGACCGGACGATACCAAAATTGAACGAAGCAGAGCGCGATCAAATAGAAGATTGG
>JAJFIN010000324.1 GCA_021774955.1 Alphaproteobacteria bacterium
GTGTCAAATACATCGTCGAGAATCAAAAGGTTATCATCGGCATTAATGTTGTCGATGATATAACCCAATCCGTGAACCCGAACCTTGGAACTGCGTTGGGCAATGCCGGTATAAGATGAGGTACGGATAGCGATGTGATCGGTCGAGATGCCAACATATTCCAAATATTCCTGAACCGCGATCCCGACCGGCGTGCCGCCACGCCAAATCCCAACAATATAATCAGGCTCAAACCCACTCTTCAGAATAATATTTGCCAGCCGAAAGGAATCGTCGAGCAATGAGTTGGCATCAATGTAGATCTTGTTCATGGCGTAATTTTTCCGAATGATCGAAGGCGAGACTCTTATCTCGTTCCGCCCGCCCACGCAATGCAGGTTTAGAGTTTTGCAATGAAAGTATTGAGCAAAAGGCTGACGTTTTCATAAGCCGAATCAGCAACATCTATAGTGTCTTCATGCGTTAATTCATGACCAGCCAATCCGGCCGCGAGGTTGGTGATCAGCGACACCGCCGCAACGCGAATGCCACAATGGCGCGCGACAATGGTCTCCGGGACCGTCGACATGCCCACGGCATTGGCGCCGATGATCCCGAACATCCGGATCTCGGCTGGTGTCTCAAAGCTGGGCCCCGCAAGCTGCGCATAGACACCGGAATAAAGTTTAACCGAACATTCCCCGGCCGCCTGTTGCAGCAAGGTGCGCAACTCTTTGTCATAGGCCTCGGTCATATCCGGAAACCGCACACCAAATGCGAAGTCATTAGGACCAGTCAGCGGATTGTGTCCTGACAAGTTGATATGATCTTCAATCATCATCAAAGACCCGGGCGACATATTTGTATCTAGGCTGCCCGCTGCGTTGGTCAAGATCAGTGTCTCGACCCCCAATCGTTTGAGCGTACGCACAGGGATTGCCAATTCCTGCGCAGAATGCCCTTCATAGAGATGCATGCGGCCTTGCAAACAAACAAGAGGTGTTCCCTCCACAGTGCCAATGATCATCCGCCCCGCATGACCTTCAACACTCGGTTGAGGAAAATGAGGGATATCTGTATAAGGAATGACTGCATCTTGAGAGACACTGTCACCATAGGGCCCGAGACCACTTCCTAAAACAAGCGCTGTTTTGGGAAATGCGTCGCCGAACCGCTGGCGAATAGCTTCTACATTCTCATCAATTTGATGTTTATTACTCACTCTGATTTTCCCATGATGGCGCGCTCTGTCGACGCGAATTATAGCTCAACTTACGCAACAGGCTAATCTAACTTTTAGAAAAAATTGCCCTGAGATCTTCGCTTGTATGTTGCTCTCTGGTAGTTAGAGAAGCTTGACACTCACTCAAGTGTTTTAGCATCAGCCGCGCTGCCTTTTCCGCGTCGCCCGCTTCAATAGCCTCGACAATATTTTGGTGATCGTCGTCACCACAAATAGAACCATTGCTTTGACCGTAGAGCGCGATGGCGAGTGAGGTCTGCGCGACCAAATCGGTCAAGAAATCAACCAACAATTGGTTTCCCGCTAGTTTGGCAAGTTCAATATGAAATTCACCGGATAAACGGATCCACCGGATGCGATCACCGGTGCGATTACAATCAAGCTCAGCGGAAACCAGTTTTTTGAGCGCTGCGATTTCTTGTTTCTCCGCACGCTCCACACAGCTGCGAATAACCGCATCTTCGACCAAGCGGCGGGCTTCAAAAACCTGATTGGCTTCTTCAAGGGTCGGACTTGCAACGACGGCCCCTCGATTGGGACGTAGCTCAACAACTTTTTCAAACGACAGCTTGGTCAACACACGCCGAATGACCGACCGGCTGACATTGAATATTTCGCCAAGAACTTCTTCCGTCAGCTTGGTTCCTGGCGCCAACCTCTGCTCGAGAATCGCACTTGAAATTTGGCGGTAAGTCGATTCTTCGTTATTCTGCGCTTTGGAAGACCCAGCGCGAACCCGTTTCAAACTCTCTTCAACCACTGTCATTTAAAAACCCCAGTAAACGGCCCATCCCGTCTCTTGCATCGCCTCTGTTGTTACAATATCATCGAATATTGTGTACAATTTTACCGTGGACAAAGACCCAGTGCAATAACTCTGTCGCACTAACTTGCGGCAAAATCGATGGTCAAATACCTAGGGAAGTCAAATTTCGGCTTGCTCTTCTGGGTGGGCGGTTGCGTTGATTGGGATCCACTTTTTTTGATCATCCGTATCAGGAAATCAGAGTCTAAAAGAAAGATGAGTGTGCGGGCGATAATTGCTGTTCTCGATTCATTGGGTGTGGGTGCAAGTGATGATGCTGCCAATTTTGGTGATGTCGGCGCTGACACTTTTGGCCATATTGCCAACCAATGTGCTTCAGGAAAGGCAAATTCAGAAGGTCATCGGTGCGGGCAATTGCAAATCCCTAATCTCGCACAACTCGGTCTTGTTCATTTGGCTGAGGCCTCAACCGGCCGTAGCCTCAAACTCCCTAACGCATCGACCCTCACTGGAAGATACGGATATGCCGCGGAGCGTAGTTTCGGCAAAGACACGCCAAGTGGTCATTGGGAAATCGCCGGCGTGCCGACCGAATTCGACTGGGGCTTTTTCACCGATAAAGAAAAAAGCTTTCCCTCAGAACTGCTCGCCAATTTGATTGGTAAAGCATCCCTCACCGGTGTTTTAGGCAATAAACATGCCTCGGGCACAACAATCATCGAAGAGCTTGGCGAAGCCCACATCGAAACAGAAAAACCGATTGTTTACACGTCCGGCGATTCCGTTTTTCAGATCGCTGCCCACGAACAACATTTCGGATTGGAAAGACTTTACAAAGTCTGCGAGATCGCCCGGCAACTCGTCGATGAATTTAACATCAGCCGGGTCATCGCGAGACCCTTTGTTGGGTCGCCGGAAGAGGGTTTCACGCGCACCGGCAACCGTCGCGACTATGCGACACCGCCCCATCAACCAACCTTGCTCGATCGCCTCATTGACGATGGCGGCGAAGTTATCAGCATCGGCAAAGTCGCCGATATTTTCGCTCATCAAGGCATATCGAAAACCGTAAAAGCGCACGGCAATGAAGCCATCTTCGACACCTTGCTGGGTCAGATGAAAGCGGTCGAAACACGTTCGATCCTGTTTGCCAATTTCGTCGATTTCGACACGCTCTACGGCCATCGCCGCGATGTCGCGGGATACGCCAAGGCGCTAGAAGACTTTGACATCCGCTTGCCGGAGCTCCTCACGGCCATGCGTGAAGACGACCTCCTCATCATAACGGCTGATCATGGCTGCGATCCCACTTGGCCCGGCTCAGACCATACCCGTGAACACGTGCCTGTCCTTGCCTATGGACACAGCCTTACACCCGGCTTCATTGGCAAGCGCGCGACCTTCGCCGACATGGGGCAGTCGATCGCGGAACATCTGAAGCTTGATCCTTTGCCCAACGGTGTCTCGTTCCTCAATGAACCCGTTCAAACAAATGAGCTTGCCCATGTCTCGTGAAACCACTCGTGATAATATCATAGCCCTCGACCCACACAGCGATGACACACCAAAACGAAATATGGGAGCGCCCATAACGTTCGACAATTTAGACGCTATACGGATCAATCGGTCAGCCACTGAACGACGTATTGCCACACTCGCTGGCCGCAGATCAGTCAAGAAAGAATGGCAGGCCGCCTGGCTCCTGAAAGCGATCTCCTGCATTGATCTTACGACGCTGGCGGGTGACGACACACCTGGCCGCGTCGAGCGTCTTTGTGCCAAAGCGCGCCATCCAGTGCGTTCTGACATTCTGGAAGCGCTCGGGATGAACCAGGCCGGGATCACCACAGGGGCTGTCTGCGTCTATCATGAGATGGTGCCCATCGCCGTTGAAGCGCTCAAAGGTTCAGGCATCCCCGTTGCTGCTGTTTCGACCGGTTTTCCCGCCGGCCTGTCGCCGTTCATAACAAGGCTCGAGGAAATCAAAGCCTCGGTTGAAGCAGGCGCCAACGAAATCGATATCGTTATTTCACGGCGCCATGTTCTGTTGGAAGATTGGTCAGCCCTTCATGATGAAATTGCTGACTTTCGCGAAGCTTGCGGCGAGGCCCATTTGAAAACCATCCTGGCCACTGGCGAGCTCGGGTCGCTAACCAGTGTCGCCAAAGCCTCCATGGTCTGCATGCATGCCGGTGCCGACTTCATCAAAACCTCCACCGGTATGGAAGGCGTCAATGCGACGCTGCCGGTAAGTCTCGTTATGACCCGCTGCATTCGCGATTATTATCAGCGCACCGGCCAACAGGTCGGCTTCAAACCCGCAGGCGGCATTGGTGACGCTAAAACCGCCCTCGCCTACCTCATCTTGATCAAAGAAGAATTAGGCGACGATTGGTTGTCACCGCATCTTTTCCGCTTCGGGGCATCGCGTTTGTTAAACGACATCGAGCGTCAGTTAGAACATTTTGTAACGGGTCATTATTCTGCGACCCATCGCCATCCAATGGGGTAAGCTGCTTCTATGAGCGTTGCTGAAATTTACAAAACCATGTCTTACGGCCCCGCGCCTGAACAATCGGATTTCGTTCTGGTTTGGCTGGAGCAACATCGCGATGGCTTTCGCTTGTTCATCAATGGCGAATGGGCCGATGCCCACAGCTCAGAAATAATTGCCACAACCAACCCTGCAACTGGTGAGCCGCTCGGACAGTTTCCAAACGCCGATGAAGCAGATGTTAATCGCGCAGTCGAAGCAGGTCTATCCGCCCATGCGAGCTGGGCGAAACTCAGCGGTCACGAGCGCGCGAAATATCTTTATGCGCTTGCCCGCCTTGTCCAAAAGAACAGCCGCTTCCTGGCCGTGCTTGAAACCTTGGACAACGGTAAACCGATCCGTGAAACCCGCGACATCGACGTGCCTTTGGTTGCGAGACATTTCTACCATCACGCCGGTTGGGCACAATTGCTAGATCAAGAATTTCCAGACCATACTTCCCTTGGTGTTGTTGGTCAGATCATTCCGTGGAATTTTCCTCTGCTCATGCTCGCCTGGAAAATTGCCCCGGCGCTGGCAGCGGGAAATACTGTTGTTCTAAAACCCGCGGAATATACCAGTTTAACCGCCCTTTATTTTGCCGAGCTATGCCAAGAAGCCGGCCTGCCACCTGGCGTCGTCAACATCATCACCGGTGAAGGTGCGACCGGCGAACACATCGTCCGCCATAAGGACATCTCAAAAATAGCCTTTACCGGATCGACCGAAGTCGGACGTTTGATCCGCCAAAAGACGGCCGGCACCGGCAAGAAACTCTCTTTGGAACTCGGGGGCAAATCTCCCTTTGTCGTGTTCTCCGATGCCGACTTAGACAGTGCTGTTGAAGGGCTCGTTGATGCCATCTGGCTCAATCAAGGTGAGGTTTGTTGCGCGGGTTCGAGGCTCCTCGTTGAAGAAAGCATTGCAGAAGCCTTTGTCGAAAAGATCAAAACCCGCTTAAACAAGTTTCGCATTGGCGACCCTCTCGATAAAGCTATCGACATGGGCGCTATCGTTCATCCGTCGCAATGCGCGCAAATCGAAAAGCGCGTCGCGCAAGGTGTCGCTGAGGGCGCCACCAAATGGCAGCCCGATATCCCCCTACCCGAAAAAGGCAACTTCTATCCGCCAACCATTTTGACCGGCGTTGAACCGGCTTACCGCGTTGCCCAAGAAGAGATATTCGGACCCGTCTTGACGGTAACAACCTTCCGTACCGAGAAGGAAGCTGTGGCGCTGGCCAACAATACCCGCTACGGGCTCGCCTCCAGCATCTGGTCTGACAATATTAACCGGGCGCTTAATACGGCTTCACAGGTCAAGGCAGGCATTGTCTGGGTCAATACCACCAATCAATTTGATGCTGCTTGTGGCTTTGGTGGCTACCGTGAATCGGGCTTTGGCCGTGAAGGTGCCAAGCACGGCCTTTATGAATATCTAAAACCCAAGAAAGAGTGGCAGTCAGACAAGAACCCGATCATTGCCGCAGTGGAACCACATGCGGGCGTCAGTTCTGACGAGATCGACCACACAGCCAAGCATTATATCGGCGGCAAACAAGCCCGGCCCGATGGCGGGCGCACTTTACAGGTTCTGGGTCACAAGGGGCAACACATGGGCCGCGTTGGCCATGGCAATCGCAAAGATATTCGCAATGCTGTTGAAGCCGCTTTCAAAGCCGAAAGCTGGTCAACGACAAGCGCTCACAACCGCGCTCAAATTCTCTACTACATTGGTGAAAACCTAAGCAGCCGCACGGAAGAATTCAGCACACGTCTTGTTAAACTCACCGGCGCCACCAAAGCGGCAGCAAAAAAAGAAATCGCGCAAAGCATCAACCGCTTATTCACCTATGCTGCCTGGGCTGACAAATTTGATGGCGCGGTCCATGGCGCACCGATCCGGGGCTATACATTCTCCGTTCATGAGCCGATGGGTGTCTTAGGCATCGTCTGCCCAGACAATAATCCTTTGCTTTCGTTCATCTCCTTGCTGGCACCGGCGCTGGCCATGGGCAATAGAACGGTGATCGTGCCTTCTGAACGCTATCCGCTTCTCGCTACCGATTTCTATCAAGTCTTGGAAACCTCAGACGTACCTGCGGGCGCTCTAAATCTTGTGACCGGCTTGCGGGATGAACTGGCGAAAGTCCTCGCTGAACATGATCAAGTTGATGCGCTGTGGTATCACGGCACCGCTGAAGGCAGTCAGATTGTCGAAGAGGCTTCTATCAGCAACTTAAAGCGCACTTGGGTCAACAAGGGCCAGGCGCGAGATTGGCTGTCAGCCCAAGGCGAAGGTCAGGCCTTTCTACGACAAGCGACACAGGTTAAAACCATTTGGTTGCCCTATGGTAACTAGGTCTGCAACAGTGCCTTTGATGCGCCAAACGTATCAAGACTGAATAATGTTCGAGGGGTTTATCCGTGCTTACCAGCGGTATCTTAGGTATTCCAACACTTATACTCATAGCTGTCTTGTTGTCAGAGCGTAAGCGATCGATCAACCTGCGAATTGTCGCCAGCACTTTTCTCCTTCAAGCCAGCGTTGCAGGTTTTGCTCTCCTCACACCCATGGGGCAAACCGTGCTTGGGGTCATGTCGCGCGGTGTACAGAACATCATCACCTACGCCGATGTCGGTATCCTTTTTATGTTCGGCGATCTCGGCGATCCTTCTGTCGCCTTCATCGTCGCCTTCCGCGTCTTGCCTGTGATTGTGTTTGTGTCGTCTCTGGTCGCAGTTCTTTATTATCTCAACATCATCCAATTATTCATTCGCACCATCGGATATCTGCTGCGCGTAATCGTCGGTACCAGCCGGTTGGAATCAACCAACGCTGCCGCGAATATTTTCATCGGCATGGTAGAATCGCCCATGACCATCCGGCCCTACCTTTCGCGCCTGACCCGCTCGCAACTCTTTGCCGTGATGTCGGTGGGCTTGAGCAGTGTTACCGGGGCCATTCTCGTCGGTTATGCGAGCCTCGGCGTTGACCTCCAATATCTACTCCCGGCTGCTTTCATGTCTGCGCCCGGCGGATTATTGATGGCCAAGCTTTTGGTGCCGGAAACCGGAACCCCTTTTGAACCAAGTGAAGAAGAACTCAAAAACGCCTACGGCGAAGAAGAAAAACCGGTCAATATCATTGAAGCGGCCGCAGATGGCGCCTCGGCAGGCCTCATGATCGCGGCCAATGTTGGGGCTATGATATTGTGCTTTGTTGCCATCGTCGCTTTGATCAACGGCATCCTTGGCGGTATCGGCGGATGGTTTGGGTATCCCAATATTTCGCTTGAACTCTTTCTTGGATATCTGCTTGCGCCCATCACCTTCTTGATCGGCATTCCGTGGGATGAAGCTGTGCAAGCGGGCAGTCTTCTTGGTAAAAAAGTCATCCTCAACGAATTCATTGCTTACGTTGATTTTGCCAGCATGCCGGATGCCTTCAGCGCCCATTCAAAAGCGGTTATCACTTTCGCTCTGTGCGGGTTTGCCAATCTCAGCGGCCTAGCGATCCTCATGGGCGGCCTTGCCAGTATGGTACCAAGCCGCAAATCGGATGTCGCACAACTCGGGTTCAAAACTGTCCTTGCAGGAACCTTAGCCAATCTTATGAGTGCTGCCCTTGCCAGCGTCTTCATGACACTGGCGGCATAACATTTGCCTGAATTGAGACGATGGAATTGATTTGATGCCTTCAACACGCACAGCGATACGCGGTGACCTGGTTTACTTCACCGGCAATCCTTTTATCTCACCCGCCACCGATTGCCTGACCTATGAACGCGATGGCTGCATCATTGTTGAAGATGGTTTGATCCAGGCTGTCGGTCCGGCCAACGCCTTGTTGGAAGATGGCATCACGGTCACGCATCATCGCGACAAACTTATCCTGCCCGGTTTCATCGACACCCATACCCATTATGTTCAGCTTGAGATCATGGCATCCTTTGGCAAGCAGCTGATCGATTGGCTCAATCAATATACGTTCCCAGCCGAACAGAGCTTCGACAATGCCGCCCATTGCGACCAGATCGCCGCCGCTTTCTGCGACCAACTCTTACGCCACGGAACCACCAGCGCCTCGGTCTTTTGTTCAAGCCATGCTTATTCCGCTGAAGCGTTGTTCAAGCAAGCATCCAAACGAAACATGCGCATGATCGCGGGCCAAGTTTTGATGGACCGCAATGCGCCCGACGCTCTGCTCGTGCCTAGTGGGCAAGCCCATGACGAAAGTCAGAAACTGATCCAGGATTGGCATGGCAAGAACCGCAATCTCTATGCGATCACACCGCGTTTTGCCCCGACCAGCACGCCTGACCTGCTTGAGATGGCGGGTGATCTTTGGCGCGAACATAACACCTGCCACGTTCAATCTCACATCTCCGAGAATGTTGCGGAGGTCGAATGGGTGCGTTCTCTCTTTCCAGATTACCTCGACTATTTAGATGTCTACGAGAAGTTTGGTTTGATCGGACAGCGTGCGAACTTTGCTCACGGCATTCACTTGACCGGACGCGAGATCGCCCGCCTATGCGAAACCGAAACCGCCATTTCCCATTGCCCAACCTCAAACCTGTTCCTCGGCTCCGGTATTTTCGACTTCTCTAAAATGATGGCCGGTGAAGAGATGGTCCGCATCGGCATCGGCACGGACATTGGCGGTGGCACCTCGCTCTCTATTCTTGAAACTTTGGCTGAAGCTTACAAAGTCTCGCTTCTGTCGAACCGGGTCTTGTCCGCCGCCGAAGCATTTTATGCAGCGACACTGGGCAGCGCCCAGGCGCTCAGCATTGACGACAAAGTTGGCACGCTGCAGCCGGGCCTGGAAGCCGACCTGATTGTGCTTGATCCGAAAGCAACACCGCTTCTCACCATGCGCTCCGCCCAAGCTCAATCAATTCACGACCTCCTTTTTGCCCTTATGATCATGGGCGACGATCGCGCGGTCAGTCATACCTATGTCGCCGGTGATCTCGCTCATGCCCGAACTTAGTTGAAACGGCATGCTCCCGCCCTTTGAT
>JAJFIN010000325.1 GCA_021774955.1 Alphaproteobacteria bacterium
TCTACCCAACGCGAACCACTGGGATCAATCGACAGCCGCTATACGCGCGTCGAGGAATGGATCAATGCCGCGACCCATGGCTTTGGCGCGCTGCTCGGCATTGCCGGTCTGGTCGTTCTGATTATTAGGGCTGTGGCAATGGGCCGGGACGGCAGCCTGCTGGCGGTTATTCTCTATGGCAGCGCCTTGATCTTATTATTTATGTTCTCAGCTCTTCACCACGCCATCCCGCGCGGCACTATGAAGAAGGTCTTTCTGGCGCTTGACCATAGCGGCATCTTTCTGCTCATCGCTGGGACCTATACGCCGTTCTGTCTCCTGATGCCGTCCGGACACGGATGGATGCTCTTTGCCCTGATCTGGTCTCTGGCCCTCGTGGGAATTGTGGTTCAAACGACAGCGTTTTTGATCGGTCATGGCGAGCGGTACGAGAAGGTCGCCTTTCTCCTTCACCTCGGCATGGGCTGGCTCCCAATCCTTTTTGCCGGTGCGGTCATCTTCAAAGAGCTCGCGCCGATGGGTGTACAGCTTCTGATAGCCGGAGGGGTCACCTATTCAATCGGCGTCTTGTTCTATATTTGGAAACAGCTGCCCTATAACCATGCCATCTGGCACCTCTTTGTGGTGGGCGGAAGCACCTTCCACTTTTTTTCCATTTTCCTTTACGTCGTGCCTATTGCGGTTTGAAAAGGAGGTTGGGACCTTCCTCGCCCGTGGCGTTCACTGCCCGGTCGCGGGGCTGATGCCAATGACTTATCAACACACGTTGAGAGCTGCGCCGCTCCTCCTCTCAACCATGGTAGCCCTTCGGGTGGTTGAGAGGAGGAGCGGGTTCGGGGTCTATCAAAAAGGTCGGACTCCTTTGATTTTCTGAACCCCGTCGAGAACCCACTCTCCTGAATACCACAGATAGTTTTTCCTCAACAAAACAACTTGACCCTTGAAAAGAACTAAACTAGAACATACATATGTTTCGGTTTTGTTCTGGTGAGTGTGGTGCTGGTTCGTCGAGCTTACCTGGTCATTTCCGATATCTTTTCTTTGCGCTGATAGTCTGAGGGGTGCGTATTTCCCTTCAGGCCGCGCCGCACGAGGGCTGGCCCATGCTTACTAAAAAACAGCATGAACTTTTGATGTTCATTCATGAACGCATTCGCGAGGCCGGTGTGCCGCCGTCCTTCGATGAAATGAAAGAGGCGCTCGACCTTAAATCGAAATCGGGCATTCATCGCTTGATTACGGCGTTGGAAGAGCGCGGGTTTATTCGGCGCCTGGCCCATAAAGCGCGCGCGCTTGAAGTCATCCGCCTGCCCGATTCAGCGGTGCCAACGAACGGCCGACGCACGGGCTTTTCACCGAGCGTCATTGAAGGCTCGCGCGGCAAAGATGGTGACACCGACGGTGCGGTCCTTCCGAATAATTCAATTGAGCTGCCGGTCCTGGGACGGATCGCAGCGGGGACGCCGATTGAGGCGATCCAACATAAATCCCACGCTATCGATGTGCCGATCACCATGCTAACGAGCGGCGAGCATTATGCGCTTGAGGTGCAAGGCGATTCGATGATCGAAGCGGGCATATTGGACGGCGATACCGTGGTCTTAAAACGTTGCGATACGGCGTCTAATGGCGATGTGGTCGTGGCGCTGGTCGACGATGAAGAAGCGACGCTGAAACGCCTGCGCAAGAAAGGCAATTCAATTGCGCTGGAAGCGGCCAACCCAGCCTATGAAACGCGGATCTTTGGGCCCGACCAGGTCCAGGTTCAAGGGCGGCTTGTTGGACTCATTCGCAAGTATTAGGGGTTGGGTCAACAAAGCCATACTGCTACGTCATCCTGAGGAAGGCCGTCAGGCCTGTCTCGAAGGAGGCATGACAGACACGCGTTTCGACCTCCCTAATCAATCAAGCAATAAACCTTATTTTCTATAGTTCTTTGTACGGAATAGTGTTTTGTTGCCCATCCTTCGAGACACTCGCGTGCGCTCGTTCCTCAGGATGACGCTTCTGTTTACCGACGCACTGAGGTGAGCCATCAAACTCATTTCGATTTGAGTAACTCTCCATAATCATACTACCACGTCATCCTGAGGAGCCGCCAAAGGCGGCGTCTCGAAGGAGGCATGGTGGATACGAGCTTCGATCTCAATTCACCCCAACAGAAACGCCAACCGCTCATCGGCTTTCGCCGGTGACATTTCCAAAACTTCCGCGCTGACCACGTTTTCCGCGACAAACGGATCATCCTTCACGCGCGCCTCGAGGTCCTCCAGCGAGGTATTATGCGCCATGATCGCGCCGCCCAGTTTGGGTTGAAGGCTGCCGACCACTAAAAACACGCCATCATCGAAACCGTTTTTGATCCAGGCATTGTGGCCGTCCATAAACTGGCCAGCTTGGCTTTTGTTGTCTGAAAATTTAAGTAACACAATAAACATGGTGGTGTTCTCCGTTAGCTTGCGTAGGTATCCAGCCAATCGCACATCTCTTTGACTTCATGGCGAATGAATTTCTCATCGTGATATGCATTGTCGAGAATCGCGACCCCCTGGCTGCG
>JAJFIN010000326.1 GCA_021774955.1 Alphaproteobacteria bacterium
GCGTTTGTGAATGGTGTTTATTTTCTCAAGCAAGTCATTGTCGAGTTTCAATGTATGGGCGTCAATGTCGGTCATGAGTTGAGGCAGGGAGGTGGCGCCAATGATCGTCGAACAGACAAAGGGCCGCGAGCAACAATAGGCAATGGCCATTTGACCGGGGTCGATGTCGGCGTCATGGGCCAAATCGATATAGGCGTTGATTGCCTCTTGGCTGTTTTCTCCTTCATAGCGCTGCAATCTTTTGAATAATGTTTTGCGCGCGCCTTCGGGCAAAGCGCCATCGCGGTATTTGCCAGTGAGGTAGCCCTGGCCGAGCGGTGAATAGGCGAGCAGGCTCACATCTTCTGCATTGCACACTTCGGCAAGTCCGGATTCGAACGTGCGATTAACAAGATTGTAGGCGTTTTGTATGGACTGAAGGCGTGGCAGTCCACGTGCCTCGGCTTCACGCTGGAATGCCATGACACCATAGGGTGTTTCATTGGAGACGCCGATGTGGCGAATTTTACCCTCTTTGATCAGATCGCCAAAAACTGAGAGCTGTTCTTCAAACGGCGTCGCGACAATCGCGCTATCTTCAAAATTCATGGTGCCGCCAAACAGCGGAACAGGGCGGTCGGGCCAATGGATCTGATAAAGATCGATATAGTCTGTCTGCAGACGGGTGAGGCTTTGATCGATGGCTTGGCGGATGTTTTTCTCATCGACGCAGGTGCCACCTTCGGTGTCAGTACGAGCATAGGTAATTTGAGGATGGCGGCCGACTAATTTGGAAGCGAGGACGATTTTGTCGCGTGATCCGCGCGATTTCAGCCAGGTTCCGATACATTCTTCGGTTCGGCCATAGGTTTTTGGGTTTGGAGGAATGGGATACATTTCGGCGGTATCGAAAAAGTTGATGCCCCGCTCCAAGGCATAATCCATTTGTTCGTGGGCTTCGGCTTCAGTGTTTTGCTGGCCCCAAGTCATGGTGCCCAGGCATATTTCTGAGACGCGCAGCCCGGTGCGCCCAAGGTCTTTTTGTTTCACTTTGTTAGCTTCCTTCGTGCTCGGTAAGGAGAGGGGTCAAATACGGCAATAAATTGCTGACGATAATTTTGACACCCTCAGCGTTGGGATGAATCCCGTCTTCTTGATTGAGTGTTGGGTCCGCGGCGACGTGCTCTAATATGAAGGGATAAAGCGCCACATCGAATTTTTCCGCCAGAGCCGGATAGATCGGTTCAAATTCCTCTGCATATTGAGGACCAAGATTAGGTGGCGCTCGCATGCCGGTTAACAGCACTTCAACACCAA
Source organism: Alphaproteobacteria bacterium (assembly GCA_021774955.1). Lineage (GTDB taxonomy): Bacteria > Pseudomonadota > Alphaproteobacteria > M2410 > M2410 > JAJFIN01. The sequence continues at coordinate 1,297 of JAJFIN010000326.1, forward strand.
GGTCGTTTAACTGGGTAAGGAGCGCTTCAAGATTTCGGCGCGTCTCTGCCGGTTCAATTGCGCGCATGGCATCATTGCCGCCCAAAACAATGATGACGATATCAGTTTGGTCGTTAATGATCCAATTGACGCGTTCCAAGCCGCCACGGGTGGTGTCACCGGAAACGCCGGCATTGATGACATTGACGTTGTGTCCCGCTTCGCTAAGTCCTTTGGCGATTTGTGGTGCCAGACCGTCCGTAGGACCCAAGCCATATCCGGCAACTAAACTATCGCCCAGTAAAACAAGCGTTAGCGGGTCGGTTGAAAGTGTTGATGGAGTGGACATGGTGCTATCGTTCAGCGCATTGTCTGCCCTTGCGGCACCTATAGAGAGCCACACTGTCGTCACAAAACCGATGAATAAAACCTGACGAAGCATAACCCTTGAGATAGTGTAATCCCCTTTGAAAGCCAAGCATGTCGAACGAAAATTCTCAATCCCCTGTGATCGACGCCAAGGACATTGCGGTTACCTTAACCGCACATTCAGGGCCGGTCGAGGTTTTGCGCGGTATCGACCTGCGCGTTGAGCGTGGCGAGGCGGTTGCTTTGCTCGGGCCTAGTGGTTCGGGGAAATCGACGCTTCTTTCTATTCTTGCCGGTCTCGAACGAGCGAGCCGGGGGAGCATCAATGTTTGCGGTGAGGTTCTCGATCACATGAGCGAGGACGCACTGGCAATCTTTCGCCGGCGCCATGTCGGGATTGTCTTTCAATCGTTTCATCTCATTCCCACGATGACGGCTTTAGAAAATGTCGCCGTGCCGCTTGAACTGGCTAAACAAGACAATGCCTTTGAGCGGGCGCAAGCGCGATTGGATGCGGTAGGTTTAGGTCATCGGTATCATCATTATCCGCGTCAGTTATCTGGCGGTGAACAACAACGGGTGGCCCTTGCCCGCGCGCTTGTTTCTGATCCGGAGCTTTTGTTGGCCGATGAACCCACGGGCAATCTTGATGGCGCAACCGGTGAGCAAATTGTCGATCTGCTGTTTGATTTTCATGACAAAACCGGCACGACGTTTTTGCTGATCACGCATGATGAAACATTGGCGCGTCGCTGCAACAGAATTGTCCGGTTGCGCGATGGCCTGGTCGACCAACCGGAACAGGATCCCATAAGAGAAGGCTTGGTGGCAGCCTCGTGAGCACGGCAGACCTCACATTAGCGATGCGTCTTGCCAGGCGGGAATTACGTGGCGGTGTTCGCGGGTTTGGGGTTTTCTTTTTATGCCTCTTTTTGGGCGTCATGATTGTCGCAGCTGTGGGCTCGGCCAATGAAGCTTTTTTATACGGGTTATCAAACGAAACACGCATGCTATTAGGCGGTGATGCCGAAGTCAGGCTGGTGCATCGCCCGGCTTCAACTGACGAACGTGCTTGGCTTGATCAACAAGGGCAAGTATCCGCCACCGCCGGTATGCGCGCCATGGCGTTTAATGCGACAACCGGTGAACGCACTTTAGTCGAGGCCAAATCGGTCGATGCTCCCTATCCACTCCTTGGCTCGATAGATGTTACACCGCGCATCGTGCTGAGCGAGATCTTTGAAAAAGTGGATGGTCATTATGGTGTGGCCGCTGAACCTTTATTGCTCGACCGGCTTAATCTTTCTGTTGGTGATAAGGTCCGTCTTGGTACGACGCAGTTTGAAGTACGGGCGGCGATCGACAAAGAGCCTGATCGTATTGGTGGTGGATTCCGCTATGGCCCGCGTATTTTGATGAGTGAAGAGGCACTAGCGGTAACCGGCCTCGTGCAACCGGGAAGTCTGATTTATTATCGCTACCGCCTGGTGTTTGACGGGACTGGGGGTGCCAATACAAACGCGTTTAAGGAAGCCGCAAGCTTGGCGTTTCCAGCTGCGGGTTGGCGCATTCGAAGTCATAGTGAGGCCGCTGGCGGGGTGCGTGAAAACATTCAAGCGGCTAGTATTTTCCTGACCTTTGTAGGCTTTGCGGCGCTGGTGATTGGTGGGGTCGGGGTCAGCAATGCGGTTGGTCATTTTCTGGAGAAAAAGCGCGAGGTTATTGCGGTTTTCAAGTGTCTTGGCGCTGAAGGCTCCTTGGTTTTCGCCATTTATATGCTGCAAGTGATGAGCCTCGCGCTGGTTGCGATTGCCTTAGGCATCCTGGCGGGGTCATTGGTGCCGTTTGGGCTTGTCATGTTTTTTGGCGAACAAATCCCGATCCCGATCAAATCATCTTTCTACCCGGTGGCGGTTTTTCAAGCGGCAGCGAGCGGAATATTGGTTACGCTGATGTTTTCCATGTCCCCTTTGTTGCGCGCGCGACAGACATCGGCAGCGCGATTGTTTCGCGCTCAAGTGAGTGAGGAAGCAACCGCGCGGTCGTGGCCAGCACTTATCAGTGTGGTGATTTGTGCGGCCCTCATCGCCGCGAGCGCGCTGCTCACCAGTGCTGTGCCATGGGTAACACTCGCCTTTCTTTGTGGTGTTGCTTTGGTGTTTTTACTTCTTTTGTATTTAGGCAGGGGGATCGCAGCATTCGCCCGGCGCTGGATCAAAGTGCGGACGCCGGTCTGGCGATTGGCTTTATCCAATCTTCACCGACCGGGTGCGGCAACGGGATCTGTTGTTTTGTCGCTGGGGCTTGGCCTGACCCTATTGGTGACAATCGTGACCATCGAAGGGGCCATGCTGCAAGACCTTGATGACCAGATGCCCGAAGAAACACCGGCGTTTTTCTTTATCGATATTCAGAAATCGCAATCTGATGCCTTTGCCAATTTGCTTAAAGGGTTGCCCGGCGTCAGCCAATTAATGCGTGTGCCCAATCTTCGGGGTCGCGTATCCTCGATTAAGGGGGTGCCAGCGGCTGATGTTGAGGTTTCGCCAGACGCCCAATGGGTTCTGCGCGGCGACCGGGGGCTGACCTATAGTGTCGACGTGCCCGATGGCTCGACTGTGGTCAAAGGTGAGTGGTGGCCGAGTGATTATCAAGGACCGCC
>JAJFIN010000327.1 GCA_021774955.1 Alphaproteobacteria bacterium
TTTGAAAGGAAGATCCGATAAGGTCATTAACATAGTCTATTTCAGATCCCTCCATATAGGCGAGGGAAACTGAATCGATGGCCACAAAAATCCCGTCACGCTCAACCAAAAGATCGTCTTCGGCCTTTGTGTCATCGATATTGAAATTGTATTGAAATCCTGAGCAGCCACCGCCGGACACGGACACGCGCAGAAAGGACGCGCGGTCCTCATCGGCGAGTATTTTTGCGATTTGTTTTGCGGCCGATCCGCTTACTTGCACAGAATTGGTTTCACTCATTTTGTACTCTTTCCGGTTCAATCAGGACATCATTCCTAACATCTGCCACCATCATTGCTTATGTATTGTGTCACACTAATTTGTCAATTGAGAGTAAATCCAGAAAAACCTTGGAAATCTGAGACTTATGGCGGAATCACCTACAAAAGGACGGGATAATCTTTCGTCATTTGCCTGCATATCGGCAAACAGTCGTGGGCGGCTTTATGATGAAGAAGAGAGCCGCACACGGTCGCGCTTCCAGCGGGATCGGGACCGGATCATTCATGCTGGGGCCTTCCGCCGCCTAAAACATAAAACCCAGGTTTTTGTTTATCACGAAGGTGATTATTACCGCACTCGGCTCACGCATTCGCTAGAGGTTGCGCAGATTGCCCGCTCGATCTGCCGCGTGCTCAATCTGGATGATGATCTCAGTGAAGCTATTTCTTTGGCGCATGATATGGGGCATCCGCCATTTGGCCATGCAGGGGAAGATGTTTTGCGGTCATGCATGCAAGAGTATGATGGGTTTGACCACAACGCTCAGACTCTTCGACTTGTAACCAAACTTGAACAACGTTACGCGGAATTTGACGGTCTCAATCTAACTTGGGAAGCTTTGGAGGGAATTGTTAAGCACAATGGCCCTCTGATCGGCGGTGACAACACAAAACCAATACCAAAAGCCATTCAAGAATATTGTGAAACGCAAGATTTGGAGCTTGAGACTTTTGCCTCAGCGGAAGCCCAAGTCGCCGCTCTTGCCGATGACATTGCGTATAACAACCACGACATTGATGATGGTCTGAGAGCAGAACTGTTTTCGCTCGTCGATCTAGCATCGGTTGAGTTTGTTGATAAGGCTATGCGTGAAGTGAAGGATCGGTATCCAAATATTGATCGAACTCGCCTTATCCACGAAGTCATTCGCCGCCTAATTTCATCTATGGTGGATGATGCCATTGGAGAAACGCGACGTCAGATCTCGATCCATGGGATTGAAACGGTAGATGATGTAAGATCAGCGGGCGAAACTGTTGTTAGTTTCTCACCTGAAATGCAAACGCAAGACAAGGCCCTAAAAACGTTTCTGCGCCAAAACATGTATAAGCACTACAAAGTGAATAGAGCGACAAGCAAAGCCAAACGCGTTGTGAGCGACTTGTTTGAGCTATTTATTGTCGAGCCGGAGGTGATGCCAACGGACTGGTTTGATCAGTGCTGCGGTTCTAAAAATCCCAAAACCGCCCGGGTCGTGTGCGATTACATTGCCGGTATGACGGATCGGTTTGCTTTGAACGAGCATCGTAGGCTCTTTCAAATTGAAAACGTTCTTACCTAAGCGATTGACTCGAAAGGTATATTATAAAGAATTGTGGTGACCTGGGCTTGGTTTGAACACAATGATTCTGTTATTCTTGAGACTTGTTCAACTGATTCGAAAATACCAATGATGCGGCACATAAACTACCTTTGTGAGCATTGCTGGTTTTGCCCTGTTTCAACTATCGTGACAGAACGGAGACCGTAAATGTCGACGGAAGATAGAGATGAAGAAAATGTCGATTACGGCCCACCTGATGATGATCCCATCACCTATGATGCTGCCGACGATAGTGCTGGTCGCGGACGTCAATTACTCGGCCTATTCACGATCATAGTTGTGACGGTAACAGGTTTGGTTTTTGCGACCTATCGTCTCGGTGTTCGAGAAGGCGGTAAAGATGAGCCGCCCGTTATTGTTGCAGATGCCGGTCCGGAAAAGATTGAGCCCGATGAACCTGGTGGTTTGGAAATCCCCCATCAAGATAAGCTGGTCTACGATCGGGTCTCTGGTGAAGAATCTGAAACCGTTGAAAATCTTTTACCGGAGTCCGAAGAGCCAATAGAGGTGGCTGGTTTGAGAGAGGCAACGCCCGGTGCAGATTCAGGTGATGCACTGGATGAGCTTATTCGGTCAACTGCCGTCGATGAAGATAGTACCGACTCTGCAAGCGGTGACACTGTGAATGTTGCGGATGCTTCAGAGGTCATATCAGAAATCAGTCCATCGGTGATCGACACACAACCGGCTCCAACGCCGGAGCGCGTTGTTGAGACAATACTCGATGTGCCAGATGAAAAGGAAACTCCCGAAGCAGCTGAGCTGCCTGCCCAACCAGCAAGTACAGGCAGTGTATCTGCGACGTCGGGAGCCTTTGTCGTGCAAGTTGGTTCGTTCAAGGGGGCTGAGCTGGCCGTTGCAGGATGGGAGCGGTTGAAGCAAAAAAACGAAGATCTGATGCCCGAAATGAGACCAGACGTTAAAGTTGTTGATTTGGGTGCTGAAAAAGGGGTTTGGTACCGTCTTCGCATTGGTCCGTTTGCTGACAAAAATAGCGCAGCTTCTATGTGCAACGCATTGCAAGCTCGTAATCAGGGATGTTTTGTCACCAAGCCGTGAAGATCGCCTGTAAAGTAGAAAATCATCGAGCGATGATGAAAGCTGTTCGCGGCAATAATTGAGTTCTATCTGCAAACTAGAAGGATAGTCTATTAGTGGCTCAATCGGTTATTTTTGGGCTAGAGGGATTAATTATAACTGAGCAAGAAGAAAAGTTTTTTTCTGAAGTTGATCCGTTTGGTTTCATCCTGTTTGCCCGTAACATTGAAACACCAGATCAAGTAAAGCGTCTCACCGCGAGCCTTCGTGACCTTGTGGGTCGCGAAGATTGCTTAATTCTTGTCGACCAAGAGGGGGGACGAGTGGCGCGGTTTAAGCCGCCTCATTGGCGTCAAGCTCATCCTGCAGCTACTTTTGGTGCTTTGTATCAAACTGATCACGAAGCTGGAATTGAAGCGGCCAAATTGAATGCCAGGCTTTTTGCCGACGAGTTGGAATCACTGGGCGTGAATGTGGACTGTATTCCGATGCTGGATGTGAGAGCTTCCAGTGCAGACGAGATAATTGGCGACCGAGCGTTCGGAGACGATCCAAAGACTGTTTCGATATTGGGGCGAGCGGCTGCTGAAGGCTTGCTTGAAGGTGGCGTGTTGCCGATAATCAAGCACATTCCAGGTCACGGTAGGGCGAAAGTTGATAGCCATCATGCTGTACCGGTAATCAAAGAATCCCTCGAAACTCTGGCTGAATGGGATTTTAAGCCGTTTCGGGCGCTAAATGACCTACCTTTGGCTATGACCGGCCATCTTATCTTTGAAAATATTGATAATGGTGTGGTTTCAACGCTTTCGGCAAAATTGATCGACGAGGTGATACGAAATGACGGCCCTTATGGCATCGGCTTTGAGGGGCTGTTGATGACCGATGATCTATCCATGGGAGCATTGGGGGGTAGTTTCGAATCGCGGACCCGCATGTCCTTAGCGGCAGGATGTGATATAGTGTTGCACTGCAACGGTGAGATGCTTGAAATGGCGGCAATTGCTAATGAATTGAAGCCCTTAGAGGGATTGGCGTTGACCCGTGCTGAACGAGCCTTGACATTTATGAGGCCGCCAACCGATTTTGTACGAGAGGCCGAATTGGAGCGGTTGAATGAATTGCTATTAGGGCAATATGTATGAGTGAAACCGCAGAAGAACAACCAGCCAATGATGACCTTGCGTTCGATGCTGAGGTTGATGCGGTTATTCTGGCCAATGGTGTCGGTACCAATGGCGCATTTATTGTAAATTTGGACGCCTTTGAAGGGCCGCTGGATATCCTTCTAGCGCTCGCGCGAACCCAAAAGGTCGATCTCAAAAAAATCCCAATCCTCGCTTTGGCAGATCAATATCTTGAATTTGTCAATGAAGCCAAAAGGTTGCAATTGGATCTTGCGGCAGATTATTTGGTCATGGCGGCGTGGCTCACCTATCTGAAGTCCCGTTTGGTTCTGCCGGCAGAAGAAGATGAAGATGGCTTGTCGGGTGATGAATTGGCAGCCCGATTGGCCTTTCAATTACAGCGTTTACAGGCGATGCGGAATGTGGCCGCGAAGCTATTTGCCCGGGATCGGTTGGCCCGGGACGTGTTTTCTCGCGGGGATCCAGAGGGTATCAGGGTCATTCGGAAGTCAGAATATGATTGCTCCTTATATGAGCTTCTGAAGGGCTACACCAATCAACGCATTCGGACGATCGATGTTGATTACAAAGTTGTCCGACCGCCGGTATTGGCGATTGAAGACGCGAGAAAAAGATTAGAAGCCATATTAGGCCGCATTGATGATTGGAGCCGTTTGGACGATTTCTTGCCGACGGGAATCGCAGCACACAAACTTTTTGGCGTGAGTGCCGACGAGGCGGCAGACCCGACATCTGAAATGTCAAAGAAAATGCGCCGTTCCGCTAAGGCCAGCACCTTTACTGCGGGCCTAGAATTAGCGCGCGATGGACATTTGGAAATACGGCAATTGGAGCCGTTTGCCCCGGTTTTTGTACGTAAAACGGGAAATGGAACTTCGCCTTAGCACCGATACAGCGGGGCGAACAGGCAAAGCGAATGAGTAGTAGGCATGAGAGGTTAGTGACGGAATGATGATGGAAGGTACAGCGAACCCAGTAGAAATTGCTGTCGAAGAAACAGACGATATTACGAATTTGGAGGCAGGTGCGGTGTCGAAGGATGTTGAAACCGCATCAGGCGAGGTTGAGGTCTTATATGAACTTGATCCGGAACATATTCGTATGGCCGAAGCTCTTTTGTTTGCGGCGTCGGAACC
>JAJFIN010000328.1 GCA_021774955.1 Alphaproteobacteria bacterium
CCGAATTGATCGGTGTCAGTCCTTTCAATGGCCATAAAGATACCTCTGGGCCTCGTTCGACCTGTGGCAATTTGGGCGTTCACAGCCAGTACCTATTCTGAGGTGAATGACCGTTGATACCAATCAGCAATATTGCGACCGATGACTTCTGGATTATCCTCCTGGATGTAATGTGAACCGTAGCCAACAAACACAGTTTCGATATTACGATAGTTTGCACGCATCCATTCAGCTGACTCGGGCGGGATAATCGCACCAGGGCGTGCGTAGAGCAGAAGTTTTGGTGTCTCGGATGTTTGCAGCCATTCACCGGCCTTGGTGACCACCTCCACGTTGCGCGCGGGTTTACCCGCGATTGGTACTTCGTTTGGCCAGACCAGAATAGGTTTACGGCTTGCCGGGTCGAGGAAGGGTTCCCTGTAGGCGTCCTTTTCGGCCTGGGTAAGTTTCCGGGTCAGTGCACCCTTGAGGAGGACTTCCTCAATGAAAATGTTTTGGTCAATCAACAGGGCGGGACCGTTTACCGGATCGCGCCATTGGCGAAAGATTTCACCAAAGGGGCCCATGGTCTCATAACTCGACGCGAGAACCGCGGGCGGGGCAAACGTCTCCATAAAAACCACAGCCTTGATGTTACCTGGATTGCGGCGCGCATAATCAAGACCAAGCATGGACCCCCAGTCGTGGATGACCAGAACAATATCTTTCAGTTCAAGGGCAGCAATAAACCCATCGACGTATTTGCTGTGGGTCTGGAAGGTATAGTCACTGTCCGGTTTGCCCGACTTGCCAAATCCGATCAAGTCAGGTGCGATGACCCGTCCTATAGGTTCAACGTGGGGCATAACATTACGCCACAAATAGGATGATGTCGGATTGCCATGCAGGAAGAGAAAGACCTGACCTTCGGCGGTACCGCCTTCCACGTAATGCATGCTCACGCCGTCTACTTCAACGAACTTTGACGGGTAGGCCTGTTCTGTCGAGAAGATACCTGCGCGTGGGTCTGGTTGTTCCTGAGCCAATGTTGATATTGGCGTAACGAATAGCGGTAAGGCAAGAAGGAGAGTTAGGTTTGCAAGATATCTTATGAAGTTTGCTCCGATATGGCAAAAATCTATATGGTTCATTACAAATTCTCCTTCAATCTCTTCTCTCGGAGCGATCTACGCCGAACCTTGCCGGAATCATCTCGCAACGGTTGTCTGACGATTTCGATCGAACGCGGGATTTTGTAACGCACAAGGTGTTCACCCAAATGGGCGAGCAAGTCATCTTCATTACAATCTGTATCCTGAATATCTACAATCGCATGAACAGCGTTGCCGAGATCTTCATGAGGTAAGCCAATCACTGCAGAGGAGCGCACGCCGGGAAAGGCTTCTATGGCGGCTTCGACTTCGGCAGGGTAGATGTTAGCACCGCCAGAAAGAATCATATCAGTTAGTCGGTCGGACAGATAGAGATAGCCATCCTCATCCAGATAACCAAGATCACCCAGGCTCTCCCAGCCGCCGTCGATCGCTTTTGCTTCTGCACCGACGTAACGGTAACTTGTTCCGGGTCCAGCAATAGGTTTCATAAATACTTCACCCATTTCACGTGGGGGTAATGTCTGCCCATCTTCGCCAACAATTTTGATCTCGCACGATTCAACTGGTTTACCGACGGATCCTCTATGCTCCAACCATTCTCGTCCGGATATCATGGTTGTTCCGATGCCCTCAGTGCCGCCATACAACTCGCAGATTACATCAGGTCCCAGCCAGTCGATGTAGTTCTCCTTCAACCAGGCGGGACACGGAGCTGCCAGATGCCAAAGGGTCTTAAGAGACGATAAATCGTACTTTCGGCGGGTCTCGTCGGGCAGGTTCCAGATGCGCTGCATCATTGTCGGCACCGTGTAGATTGTATCGACCTGCCATTTTTCGATCAGAGCAAGTGTTTCGATGGCATCGAAACGGGTCGTAATTGTAACTTGACTTCCTTTGAAGAGCGCATGTACAGCCCACAAAAAGGGTCCATTGTGATAGAGCGGTCCGGGCACCAGCATTGACCCGTTCTTGACAAATCTAAAAAAGTCTGCATCAGGATCAACAGTGGCGGGTTGCTTCGAAACGATCACTTTGGGTAGCCCCGTGCTCCCGCCCGACGTCATGGCTTTGTACGATAAAGCAGTACGCTCTTCTAATGCCGTGTCAGGGGTTTTCGATGGTGCCTCGAAACCAACCGGTAAACTTGGAATAGAGTCTGTTGATTGGTCTTCGGTGCCGATGATCAATCGGGGCTTGGCGACGTTGATGATCTGATCGCGCTCGCGTTTTGGCAGTTTGGCGGAGATCGGTTGGGGGGTTGCACCTAACTTCCACACTGCAAACGTGGCTTCAAAGAAGCCAATACTGTTGGGCAGGGCTATTGAGACAAAATCATCCTGACCTACACCGTTCTCTGCATAAACGCGGGCAAGCTGATTGGAGCGTTTGTCTAACGTATGCCAATCAATAGTATGTTCGTTATGTGTGATTGCAATGCGATCGGGGCACTTGTGAGCCCAATATTCCAGAATATGAGATAGGGAAATCACAGCCATGACAATATACTTCTTGGTTTGTGTTTGTTGGAGGCGTTTGCCGTTCCCATGGATTGGTTACTTTCTGGCGGGTGCTTTACCAATATGCTGCATTTGTGTTGGCAGAGACATTATCCCTTTATCCCACCGCTAGAACAAAACACTAATAAAAAACCGTCCATAAGGCTTTTTATACTTGGAATGGCAGATTAGTCCAGGTGCCTTCTAAAGCAAGAAGAAAGTTGATGGTTGAAAATAGTTGCCTTGGGAAAGGCGTGTGACCAATCTCTCTCTTTGTTTTGTCAGGTGACGGAGGTTTGGTGGATATCGTTCCTCATTTTCAATTATTCAATCTTGCAAGCGATAGACTCGTGCGGCAGTGCCGTAAAACAGGGCATGTTTTTCATCCTCGGAGAAATCAGCGGCGATTTTTTTCAGCCCGTTCCATAGATTTCTGTATGAGATAGATAGACGGTCGACCGGAAAATTGCTCTCAAACATACATCTGTCAGGACCGAAGCATTCGATCATGTGGTGGTAGTAGCGCCCTTGTGCAGTGACAAATTCATCCGATGATGGCGGCAATGACCGTGTGTGCCAGCCAAAGCCATTGAACGGCATGGCCAGTCCGCCAAGTTTTGCCATCACATTGTCACAGCAAGCAATTTCTGCAACATCACGGCGCCAATGTTCGAATATTTCGTTTTGCCTGTCGGCGTAAATACCGACCCCTAAGGGACTGCCAAAATGGTCTAAGATCATCGTAGTATTCGGCACAGCTCGCGCAAGCGCAACAAAATCATTGCTTTGATGGTAAAAATGCCAAGCGTCAAAGGTGTAACCCTGAGCTCCAATTGATTTAACGCCCTGGCGAAAGCTCTCTTCGCCATATGGGCAAGGATGAACCCCCAGGGCAGCCACAACGCTTCCAGTAGTATCGTAAGCACCAACATGGCGGATGCCGCGGAAGAGCCCCTGGCTAGCCACTTCGTGCGCCAGCAAGATCTCAGATACTTCTTCGCCCAATAACAAGTTGGCGTGACTGACAATTGCGGCAATGGTGGGTTTACCCGGTTGTGCTGCACTTTCAGCGGCGATCTGGGCTACAGTCTCGGTTTCGCCCACCGGCCTCATCCGCTCTGGGCCCATTGTGCGGTAGTTTGAGTTACATTCGATATAGACGGTCTTTTCGATTCTGTGGCCCCCTTCGGTGTCAGCCCACAAATCCTCCAGCAAATAGTGTTGTGATTCAGTTTTCCACAAATGGTGATGGGGATCGATAATGCGCCGCTTGGGATCGATAATGTCCTCAGAATTTTGGGCGTGCCAATCGTCGGTGCCCGGCATTGGATTTTTCTTACCGCTCATAGAGCTCTCCAGTAGCGCCTGTGTGTGATATTTTTGCAAGGACCGCGCCGCTCATGCGCCTGTTTGAGGTATATTATCGGCTCTTTCAGGGGTTTGGCGGTGACTAATTTTTATATTTTCCCTTTGCTTTCAACGGTCTTGTTCAATCATTGTCAGCCTAACACAAAAATCCTTCCGGATGGCTTTTTTTATGGTATACTTGTCAAACAAATAGGTCTTGTCGTGCAGGGCAACCACGGTGAGGACGAAATCACTGGACTAGGAACCAACCGAAATGCCTCAACAGAAAGCCCAAGTGCAGACACGTGAAATTGAAACAGGGCAAAGTTCTGCACCCGAACAAGAGAAGCTTGCTGAGCTATATACAAACCTTGATTTTGATCCCGATGCGTTGCGCGCCAAGTACAAGGTCGAGCGCGATAAGCGTATTCGTCCCGAAGGTAATGAGCAATATATCGAAGTTAAGGGTGATTATTCTCATTTCACCGATGACCCGTATGTAGAGCCAGGGTTTAGTCGCCCGCCCCTGACCGATGAAATTGATGTGGTCGTAATTGGAGCGGGCTTTGGCGGCCTATTGGCACTCGCGCGGATGCGACAGGCCGGGTTGAACGATATTCGCGTTATTGAAGCCGGTGGCGACTTCGGTGGCACTTGGTATTGGAATCGTTATCCGGGCGCGCAATGCGATATCGAATCCTATTGTTATATGCCGCTGCTTGAAGAGCTGGGATACATCCCAAAAGAAAAATACTCGTATGCGCCGGAACTTTATGAGCACTCCCAACGTATCGCTCGTGAATTCAACTTGTACGAAACGGCGTGTTTCCAAACTAAGGTTACAGATCTCACTTGGGATGAAGATGCGGCGCGATGGATCATTACCACCAATCGGGACGATGCTATGCGGGCCCGTTTTGTGGTGATGGCCACGGGTCCTCTAAGCAAGCCTAGGCTTCCATCGATTCCGGGTATTGGGGAATTTAGGGGGCATACCTTCCATACCAGTCGCTGGGACTACGCTTATACCGGCGGGGATCACAACGGCAATTTGCACAAACTATCCGATAAGCGCGTGGCGGTGATTGGCACCGGGGCAACGGCCATTCAGAGCGTGCCCTACGTTGGGGCGCACGCACAGCATATGTATGTCTTTCAGCGGACACCGTCTTCGGTTGATATGCGCGGGAATAAGCCGACCGACATGGAATGGGTGAAAACCCTAAAACCAGGTTGGCAACAAGAGCGACGCAAGAATTTTAACGACATCCTGACCGGGAAAGCCGTCAAGGAAGATCTGGTCAACGACGGCTGGACAAATCTATACGGAATACTAGCCGAGATGTTGTCGAAGGCAGGTGAAATAGATCTGTCCCCAGAGCAAGTGTCACAGATTGCAGAGCTCGCCGATTTCAAAAAAATGAACTCGATCAGAGCGCGCGTTGATCAGATCATTCGTGATCCCAAAACGGCAGACTCACTGAAAGCTTGGTACCGGCAATATTGCAAACGGCCAACCTTCAATGATGAATATCTGCCCACTTTCAACCGGCCCAACGTAACCCTTGTCGATACCAGCGATAGCATTGGTGTGGAAAAGATTACCGCAAGTGGGGTTGTCGCCAACGGTTCTGAGTATCCGGTGGACTGCATCATCTTCGCAACGGGTTTCGAAGTTGGAACCAGCTTTACGCGCCGTGCCGGATACGAAATTACCGGCCGCAATGGTGTCAAGTTATCAGAATATTGGTCCGATGGGATTAAGACTTTTCATGGTTTTTCTAGCCACGGTTTTCCCAATTGCTACAGCATGGGGCCGCTGCAAAAAGGGCTTTCAGTCAACTTTACATCAATCCTCGATGATCAAGCTCAGCATATTGCTTACATCATCAATGAGGTGAAATCGCGGGGCCGGTATGCGCAACCGACTCTAGAAGCGGAATCGCAATGGGTTGCGACCATTCGAGAACTGGTCGTCGATAATCTAGATTTCTTCGATACGTGCACGCCCAGTTATTACAACAAT